>CAYLWK010000409.1:0-6614 GCA_964387255.1 uncultured Oligoflexia bacterium | reverse complement strand
TCAAAATGATCGAGCTGCTTTTACCTTTTTGTTTAGCGATCTTAGGTTTAATTTCAGTCATTTCTAGAAAGACTTTGTTGGGACTTTTAGTGGGAATACAGCTTATCTTTTTTGGAGCTTCCAGTCTTTTCGTTTTCACTGGTGCAGCAGTGGAACATCAGAGCAAAGCAGCTGTGTTTGCACTCGTGATACTTCTGACGGGTGCTTCTCAGCTAGTTGCAGGTTATGCAGTTTTAGGAAGATTTCTAGGTAAGAAAAAAGATATCGAAGTTGAACAATGGTCGAAACTCAAGCATTGATAGGATCTTATTTTGGGGCTCATTGATTTTAATTCATTACAGTTAATTTTCTTAGTGTTACTCAACTTTTCAGTAGGAATCACTTTATTGGTAGTCGGACATCGACTCTCGCGACAAGGTGATTGGTTAAGTGCCATTGGAATCTTTGGATTGATCATCGGTTTTTTTCTTGCTTGGGGAGAGTATGTGACGGTGGGCATGACACCGGTCACGGCGTTGGTGGAATGGTGGACTGGGGGATCTCCTGATGAACAATTCTATATTGGACTCCTACATGATTCATACAGTCTCACCGCTTGCACACTCTTTTGTCTTTTAAGTCTAGTTTTTTTAGGCGCCAGACAGGTCTACTCAGACGATAAAAGAATTAAAAGGGTCTACGGAGCCTTGCCGATTTCTGTAGGGGGTGCCTGTTTGTGTTGGATTTCGGCTACCCCTTGGTTGAGTTTTCTGGGTACCTTAATCGTTATTCTTGGAGGGTTCATAGGGTGTGGCTCTTATCATTATTCGGAATCGGGTGAAGCCACCTGGGCAAGTCGATATTTAAGAGATCATTTTTATGGAATTTTGGTTTCTTTTCTGGGTGCTTGTATTTTACTCTCCATTGGAGTGAGTCTTCGTTGGGACCAAGTAGTCTCTGATTACTTTAATCCACATCTTCAGCTGGGGATGAGTTTTTTTCTTTTGGGACTATTTCTGCATTTTAGGCCTTTCCCATTCATCGGCTGGATCCATGCCCTTCCTACTCAAAAAATCATTGCTCACCTGTTTCTGACTCAAATTCTTCCTATTTGGTCAGCCTATGCATTTATCTTTAGGAGTTATCCTCTTTTTAAAGCAACGGGGATCTTGGATTTTTATGGTTGGTTATCATTGTGTTTAGCGTTGATTGGCTATGGTGTTTCTCTTTTTCAAAAGGAAAAGCAAAAAGTTCTCGTTTCTGGTTTTTCCTCATCAGCACTTTTAAGCGTTTCTTTTTTGTTTATTGCCGGAGAACGTGCCTCATTTTTATTTCTAGTAGCAACCACTCTCAGCGCCTTGATGTTTGGATACCTTCTTGGGTTAGATTCAATCAAGACTGAAAAACCCAAGATTCAGTCTTCTTCGGCTTCCATTGTTTCAGTGGTGTTTATTTTTATTGCAGCTGCAATGAGTTCTGGCACAGTGGGGTTTGTTTCATCAGGATCGTTTTTGATTTGGATGCGTTCAGCTCATGTCAACGGGACTTTATTGAGCTTTGCAAGTGTGATCTTTTTTGTTCATGCCTTCTTTGTCTGGACACTTGCTTGGAGATTGCAGCAGTCTAGTGGTTTCCCGCGGTTTAAATCTGGAGTTTTGGTTTCAATGATCGCACTGATCATCCTGTCTTTAGGGACTGTATGGACTGGAACTGTCAGCGGAGGCCTTTTTTCGGATGGACAAGACGCATTTCTTTTTTCATTTTCGGACCTTCTTTTTGGCTCTCAAGTAGCTTTTGAAGTTCAACCAAATGATTCATTGAATCAAGCCCTTCCGGCTTCAAGTTTATTTTGGGCCATTTTTCTTCTAGCGCTTGGATTTGCTTATGCGGCAAGAACTCATTGGGAGAGTTTTTTTGAAAGATTTTCAAAATTGTCGAATTTTATTTCTCATTGTTTTTATATCGATAAAGGGGCAAAAATTGCAGGTCGATTTTTAGTGGAATCCTTGTATCGAATAGAAAGAGTCGTCTCAGAGCGATTTTTTCTATTCTGGATCCCCTCAAAAATTCGACAAGTAATCCAATATTTGTCGGCCCGCGGTAGTGCATGGGATCATAAGCTCGATACTCAGTTGGTATCGATGGCATTTAGAATCACTTCAATGCCCGCAAAAATGATACAACTTTTTCAAAGTGGCGATTTGCAATGGTATTTGATTCTCTGTTTTGCGACAGTCATTGCAGTGATTTTACACTTTATGGGAAGCATTATATGAGGTTTGCGTAGAAACAACGCAGTTTAAGGAGTGCATCGGTGGCTGGATATTTTCTCACTATGGCATTGGGAATCCCTTTTTCTGGAGCATTGCTTCAGATTTTTTTACCTGATCATAAAAAGCCTTTTGCATTGTTTAGGTGGATTGCCTTCTTTTCAAGCTTTTTAGCCAGCGTGATCGCGATCAGTTGTGTTGCTGTGATGGATCGTGGCGTTGCCAGTGTGCAGCTCAGCGAAGTCATTTCTTGGGTGGGATCCTATTCCATTAGCTACGATGTAGGGCTTGATGGCTTGAATGTGCCAATTATTCTACTGATCTCGATTGTTTTTCCACTTTTGATCATTTTTGAATGGAATCGAGACCGCGGTCCGAAGGGAATTTATGGACTATTGCTGATTTTACAAGCTTGCTTTTTTGGTGTTGGTTTTTCCCAAGATCTCTTTCTTGGTTTTTTTTTCTGGACGTTAAGTGTTTTTCCTCTTTATTTTTTACTAGCTATTTGGGGTGGGGCTGAGCGTGAAAAAGCAGCATTTCGATTTTTAATTACGGCTTCGATAGGGAATGCGCTTTTTTTCTTGGGATTGCTTTTAGTCTATTTTTCGATTGAGCCACACACGTTTTCTTTCAAAGAACTCCTTGGGGGTCGTGTGACTGGCACGTTCGTGCTATTTGGATCTGAATATTCTCTTTCTTTAACTGCTTTTTTCTTAATCATATCTGGCTTGGTTTTTCGTTTTCCTGTTTGGCCCATTCATGGTTGGTTGACATTTTTGGCGACACAGGCGCCTGCTTCTATTTTTGTTTTGTTCACCGGAATTTTGCCTGCTGTGGGGCTTTATCTTTTAGCAAAGACCTCTTTTTCACTTTTTCCAGTGGAGTTTGCTGGATGGTCTCGGTTAGTGCTTTTTTTCGGGGCACTCAATGTGCTTTTTGGTGCTGTGATTAGTTTGGCTCAAAGAGAATTGAGATTATTGCTTGCCTACCTGACGTTAGCCCACTGTGGAATGATATTAATTGGTTTTGCGTCGCTGGATTCAGCAGGGGTGACTGGAAGTATGTTTCAGCTTTTAGTGGTTGGGTTGAGTTTGTCGGGGCTTGGGTTGTTTGTAGGCTCAGTACGCCTTCGCAAAGGTCATTCCGCTTATTTGACGCCGGAAGGCGATCCAGTGTTTGGGGGGTGGATAGGAACAGCTCCTTTATTGACATTTATTGCAGGTTTATTGATGGCTTCAGTTCTAGGTGTTCCCGGCTTGGGAGGATTTGTTGGGCAGTCACTTACAGTGATGGGAGGGTATACAGTGTCTCCCTTGGCAGTGATTGTTTTGATGGTAGGGCTACTGATCATGACGTTGTCGCTGTTTAATGTGTTTCGAGGTGTCTTTTTAGGTTCAGGGAGAGCTCAAAAACAGTGGGTGTCAGATCTTTCGGCACGAGAAAAACTTATTTTATTTCCGATTGTTGGAGTGCTTTTGATGATTGGACTTGTTCCAAAACCATTTTTAGATTTAATGAGGCCATCTGTGTTGACGCTTCTATCTATTATGAAGTGAGGTTGATTTGTTTTCAGTCTTATTGCCTGAGATTATTTTAGCAGTGACGTTAGCAGGGTTGATTGGCTCAGAAATGAGTTCCTCTCGGGAACGTTTGCGTCTGACGACGGTTACGGCTTTTTTTGGTTTAATGGCTGCGCTCATTCAAACCGCTCTACTCTACCCTCAAGTGGGTCAGATGTTCATGGGGCATGCCATTTCTTTAGATCCAATTGCCTATTTCTTTAAATTACTCATTCTTTTTTTTGGGATTTTGGTTGTTTTTGTTACCTATTTTTCAAATGACGTTCCTTCTGAGAAGCGTTCAGAAATCAATGGATTTATTGTTTCGTCCGTATTGGCGTTTAGCTTACTTGTGCAATCGGGCGATCTCATTTTAATGTATGTCTGTCTTCAAATTTATGTTCTGCTCTGTGTTTTCATGGTGGGGATTTCTGACGACAGTTTTTTTTCTCTCGAGTCGGGAAAAAAGCTCTTAGTGATGATGTCGATTGCACTCGGTCTGTTCCTATTTGGGAGTGGACTGCTTTTCAATTTCACTGGGAGCTTGAATCTTTTTGAAATGCAGCGATTGTTTGAAAATCAAGTTTTAACCAAGCAGTCAAGCTTACTTATTTTTACACTCTTTTTCTTGGCTTTTGCTTTTTTAATGGGTTCATTTCCAATGACTTTTTGGATGCCGGATGTTTTACAGGGAGCTCCCCTCCCCTCATCTCTTTTTGTAGGATTTGGCTTACCTATTGCAGGCCTTGCGATTGCACTTCGCTTTTTATTGATCGTGTTTTCGGTTCCGACTCAAGACTTAGGGCATTGGGAAGTGGCTTGGGCTTTTGATTGGACTGTGTTGCTTTCGTTTGCATCCGGAGCAACGGCTTTAATGGGTGCTTTACTGGCACTTCGTCAAACTCATTTTCAAAGACTTCTAGGGTGTTTGGTGTTGTCTCAGGTTGGGTTTTTAATGTCAGGTCTGAGCGTTTTGGATCGTTCGGGATTGAGCGCTTTTTTTTACTCGTGTTTGGTTTTTGCGTTTTCCTTGGTGGGCACTGTGGCACTCACCTCCTTTTTTAAGGATCGAATCAAGGGTCATCGTCTGGCTGATTGGGTGGGTGGGATCGCACGATATCGTCTGGAGTCTATTTTCTTTTTCTTTTTTCTAGCTTCTTTGTTTGGTTTACCCCCAGCTCCAGGATTTATGAGCAAGTTTGTCTTGATTGATTCAGCGGTTCGAGATGAGCGATTCATTTTAGTCGGTGTGCTGGTTTTTAGTTTTGTGCTTTGGATGGTGTCTTTTGGAAAATGGACTTTTCCAATCGCACAACTCAAAATTCAATCGCACGGAATAACGCGAAGCGCAAGAGCGGGTGATTCATTTCAGCGAGCGTTTTTCTTGAGTCTTTTAATTCCGATGTTTTTACTTGTGGTATTTGCGGAGCCTGTTTTGGTCTGGATGAAAAGTGGATTGCTGCGGGTTTTCTGGTAGAAAACGCTCCGGTCAAACGATATAACTTCCCTACTAAGGATACCTTGATACCATGGACTACCTCCCTGTTTTCCTTTTATTGGTTGCGGGAGTGTTGGTAGGCGGTGGCGCGCTACTACTCTCTGCACTCATTGGACCAAAGATTAGACATTCGATGAAAGATCGCCCGTTTGAGTGTGGTGTCCCTGCATTGGAGGGACAATCCCAACGGGTTTCGGTTCGATTTTACCTTGTGGCGATTTTGTTTCTTCTTTTCGATGTCGAAGTCGTTTTTTTCTATCCATGGGCAGTGGTGTTTAAAGAATTTTTAGCGATTAACCTTTTTATCTTGGTGGAGATGGCTGTTTTTGTGGGCATTTTGCTGGTCGGGTATTTCTATGTATTGAAAAAAGGCGCATTGGAATGGGATTAAGGTAAGGCGATGGGTAAAGACGGTTCAGCAGGATTTTTGACAACGCGGCTTGATGAGGTGGTGAATTTTTTTAGAAAGAATTCGGTGTGGCCCCTTCCGTTTGGAACAAGTTGTTGTGGCATTGAGATGATGGCCACTCTTTGTTCTGATTATGATATGTCGCGATTCGGTGCGGAAGTCGTCCGGTTTTCTCCTCGTCAAAGTGATCTTCTGATTGTTGCAGGAATTGTTGTGAGTAAAATGGCTCCTGTCATGCGAAATGTTTACGATCAAATGTCTGAGCCTAAGTACGTGATGTCGTTTGGAGCCTGTGCCTCATCGGGAGGTATTTTTAATGTTTACAGTGTGGCTCAAGGGATCGATACGGTTGTGCCTGTGGATGTTTATGTGCCAGGTTGTCCTCCCGCTCCAGAGGGTGTGATGAATGGTCTACTTCGATTGCAAGATATGATTCAAAAGGGCGAGACACAGTTTCAACTGAAGCAAAAGGGACTCACAAAACGAAATAAAGTCATCGCAACTTAACCGATAGGTTTCGAAGGAGTTTAAGTTTGAATATTCATCATCCTGTTCCAACCATTTATGGAAGGGACACAGAAAAATTTGAAGAGCTTTGGAAAGCGCAGGTGAGTGCGCTTCAAACCCAATTTGGTGATCAAATAGAAGAAGTCTGGTGGCCTTTGAAGCAAGAGGTCGAAGTGCCGGTTGTTTTTTTCAAAAAAGAAGTGATTGTTGATGCGTTGCGGTTTGCAAAAGAATCTACTGAGCTAAAATTTAATTTTCTGTCGGATATATCGGCAACAGATGAGCAGCCCGACCCGCTTCGATTTCATCTATTCTATAATCTTTTTTCGCACACAAACTTAAACCGCATTCGATTCAAGGTGAGGGTCAAAGAAGGAGAGTCTGTTCCCACG
>CAYLWK010000408.1:0-7239 GCA_964387255.1 uncultured Oligoflexia bacterium | reverse complement strand
CCCAAGATCAATTTCTTCGAAATTGGGTTCAAAACCATGCCGGTGCCCCGCAATGTGTTTTAGATCTGTACTCGGGGGATGGAAACCTATCTGAGTCCATTGGCAGCCCAAGAATCTGTGTGGATGTGGCGACACCTTCTCTGGCTTCCCCAAAAGCTGTCGATGTCAAAACGAGGTGGGTTCATGCTGCTGTGGGAGATTGGTTAAAACGTCCTCAATCCAAAAAGGTGGCTTCAGAAGCGGATCTTTTGATTTTAGATCCCCCTCGTTTTGGACTAAAACATGACATTGATTCGTTGATGGATGTCTTAAGTGTCTCTCAGTGCCGAAAAATCATTTTCATTGGATGTCATACAGACAGTTGGGCTAGAGATCTGTTAAACTTTGAAAGAAAGCAGTGGCAAATCCAAACAGTGGGAGTATTTGATTTTTTTCCACAGACGCATCATGTTGAAACTGCTGCCGTATTAGAACGCTTTTAAAGCAACTTCAGCGAGAATGGCTGTTTTCTAGGGTTGCCTAGAAAAAAGGGGGTGTTGAGTGAAGATCAAAGCAATTCAATTTTTAGGTTTTGGAGCTATTTTGCTTCAATTTGTGGCATGTAGTACGACCTCTCAGAATGAGCATGAGCCAAGGACGCTTTCACCTGAAGAAAAAGCTAGGATGCTTGTGGGAATTGCCAACGGTTCGTTGATCGAAGGAAACCCAACGCAAGCGTTAAAAAGCTTACTCGAGGCCGAACGATTAGATTCTGCGATTCCGGAGCTCCATCATTCGAAAGCGTTGGCTTATTTTCAGAAAAAAAAACTAGCTGAGGCACGAGACTCTGCAGAAACGGCAGTAAAACTGAATCCTAAATTCACGGCTGCCGTCAATACGCTTGGGAAGATCTATTTACGAACGGGGCAGGTGAAGCTTGCAAAGCCACTTTTCATTCGGGCTTTAAAAGATCCTCTTTACACAGAAGTGTATAAACCCCTCACGAACCTTGGGATTGCCTATTACCGAGAAAAAAACTGGGACCTCGCATCTAAACACTTTAAGCGTGCAATCGAAGGGCATCCTGAACTTGCCTGTGTTGCTCATTACTACCGAGGACACCTTGCTTATAGAAAGAAGGACTGGAAGTCTGCCAGTTTATCGTATCGTCGAGCTACCCAAAAACTCTGTGCAAAGTTTCCCGAAGCACATTTTTCACTTGCGATGACCTATTTAAAGGCAAAACGCTACGATGAAGCGCGAAAGAAATTTTTGGAAATTGCAGATTTATTTCCAAATCACAAGATCACAGATCAAGCGATGTTGAAATTAAGGAAAATACCTTAAATGGATTCATCGAGCTCAAGCCTAGGCGAATTTTTAAGGTCTCATCGTGAAAAAAAGGGAATCAGTCTCGAGCAGCTCTCTGCGTCTAGTAAAATCAATGTGAAGCTTTTGAGCCATTTAGAAAACGATCATTATTCCGAGTTGCCCGCAAAGCCGTTTATTCGTGGCTTTGTGATCTCGTATTGCCGCATCGTAGGACTCAATAGCCAAGATGTGCTGACCCAATACCAAGCTTTTTTAAATGAGCATGAGCAGGATCGCCCTGTTCAAGACTCAGGGCACAAAGGCTATGCTTTTGAGAAAAAAGAACAAGAGCGAAGTCAGTGGGCATTGTGGGGAGTGCTAGGCAGCTTTGTTTTCGTAGGTGGGGTCCTGATCTTTATCCTCAAGCCCGCCTTAAATCAAAAACGAATGAATCACGTGGAAGCGTTGAGGCAAGAATATCATGCTCCAAAAAGAGAGAAGGAAGCCACTCCAAAGTCGAACCAAACTGACCCGGGAGAAACAAAACCACCTGGCCCGCTCAAATTAGCTAAAGCCTCCGAGGGTCAGTCTCCTTCTGCTGAAAAGGTGCAATCTTCTACGCCAGACAAAGAAAAAACTGCGATGGAGAAAGCTGATCCAGAGTCATCTGAGGGTCAGGGTGAGGATGATGTGGAAGAGCAGCCCTCAAATCAAGCACTTGAAATTTGGCCACAGACGTTTAAATCAGCGGAGCCTTACCGTTCTCCGGGCGAAACAGACGAACTTCATAAAGGAGACCAACTCACAGCAGCTCAGATTCGACATAAATTCGTAGTAAAAGCCAAGCAAGATGTTTGGCTTCGATATCAGGTTGATCAGCGACCTGTCATGAGTTTCATTTTAAAAGAAGGTCGTCTGCTGGTGCTCCGTGCCAATCGAACCATCCGTTTTGAAACCCCACGCCCTGACGCGTTGCAGTACCGCACGCCTCAAAGAACTTATGCTGATTTGGAACGAATGGAAGGAATCGTGAATCAAGAAAACCGAGGCGGGCTCCTTGTCTTTCCAAAAGCGGCGACTTCTTTAAACCGTGAGGTTTTTGACAGCTATCGACCCCTCCCTCGTGAAATCATTACACGATCCTCACCGAATCCAAATTCATCCACCTCAAACTAAAAGTTATCCACCGGGTAACTGCGAGTTATCCACCAAGCATAACCTTTTGATATCTTAGGGAATTTTGCCAATTTTGAATGAATTATTCACCAAAAACCAAAAGTTATCCCCAAATGGCGGAATTCCGGCGGAAAATTGACCTTTTTAAGTTTTCGTCAAAAAATTGTCATTAGTTTCAACGGTTTGCAACTAAGTTAGTTTAAAAAAGGGATCACCAATTCGCCTTTTTTAATGCGAAAAACGCAAACAAGGCAATAATGAGATTTGGCATCTGCATTGACAACCAGGCTGGTAGCTTACCCTCAGTTGAGAGTCCAGTGAAGAATAAAAACAAAAACCAATAAGAAATCACCACTCCAAATGAAACTAACGCGGCACCACTTTTTACCGATCGCGTGCGCACGGTTCCAAAGCCAATTCCCAAAAAGGTAAAAACCATGGGACTAAGCGCAATGGAGAACCGTCTCCAAAGCTCAGTGTCGAGGGTCCTAGTCCAATGATCATTCTTTGTTTGAATCGATTTTATCTTTTCTTTCTTTAACTGGCTCCAGGTCAACATCTTAGGTTTGACAAAAAACCCCCCTGTTTCTTCATCGAAGCTCAAGTAAAGCCGATATTCTTTAAAATCAATTTTTTGATAATCATCAGACTGCACTTGATCGGGGTCTACGCGATGGATACTCCCATTTCGAAGCTGTAAAATTGAAGCAGATCCTAGCTCAGAGTCTGTTTTTATAGGAATGATATTGCCTTTTTTTGCCACTACTACTAAGGGATTTGATTTTTCCCTTTCGTCATAAATAAAAACATTCGTGAGAATGTTTGTTTTAGGGTCTATTTCATCAGTATAAATTAAAAGATCAAAAAAACCTCGAGTGAAGGTACCCGCTTTAATCGTATTTGAGACGCGTGTTCCGGAGAGCTTAATGAGGGTTGATTTGAAATCAACAAGGCCTTTGGGAACCAAGTTCATATTGAGTGAAAGTGAAAGACTCCCAACAATCAAGGATAGAACAAATACAGGAATGGCCATGCGCCAAAGATTGATGCCAGCTGCTTTAAAAGCAACAAGCTCAGAATCTGAAGAAAGCCTCCCAAACCCAACTAGAACAGAAATGAGAAAGGCCAATGGCAAGGCATGCGGTAAGAATGATAATGCAAGGAGTAAGACCATTTTTAGAACAACTAAAAATGGAATTCCATGAACAATGAAAAATTCCGCAAGCCGAAGCGCTTGAAACATTAAAAAAACAAATAGAAAAAAAATAAGACTGCCAAAGAAAGGTCCGAGCGTCTCGAAAATGAGATAGCGATCGAGATACGAGAACTTGAGTCGCTTAATAGGCATTTTTATTGATAAAGCCCTTCCAAAAGGTCATGAAAATAATCTTTAAGTCTAAAAGGTAAGACCAATTGCGAATATAGTAAAGATCACATTCAATTCGGCGCTCAAGCGAGGTGTTGCCACGCCAACCATTCACTTGTGCCCAACCTGTGATTCCTGATTTAACTTTGTGACGAAGCATGTAGCTTGGAATTTCATCTTTAAATTTCTCAACAAAAATAGGTCTTTCAGGCCTCGGTCCAACAATCGACATATCCCCACGCAAAACATTCCAAAGTTGAGGCAACTCATCTAAAGAAGAAGACCGTAAAAATCCACCAATCCAAGTGCGCCGGTCGTCATTAGCTTGCGCCCAAACAGCACCAGTTTTTGTTTCTGCGTCCTGTTTCATGGAACGAAACTTATACATCTTAAAGGTCTTGCCATCTAGTCCCATGCGTTCCTGAGAATAGAAGATGGGTCCAGGTGAGCTAAGTTTCACTAAAACTGAAATTAGGATCAAAATTGGTGAGAGTAAGAGGAGCGCAATGACCGAGATGACAATATCAGTCCAACGCTTTAACAACGTAGCCCAACCTTGAAGAGGAGAGTGCGTTACGCTGACCATGGGGTGACCGTTGAAGTCTTCAATCTCACATCCCAAGGTCACATACTCATGAATGTCCGGAATGATTCGAATTTCTGCCGTTTGTTTTTTTAAGCTCCTCACGATTTGATCCATTTTGGAATAATCTTGTCGAGATAAAGCGATGATGACTTGATCAATCAAATGTTTTTGAACGATTTCGGGGATCTGTTCATAAGTCCCAATTTTCGGAGTTTTATAAAAAACATTTTTTTCAGAATCGCTTGGAGCTGCAACTCCGACTGCACGTAGTCCTAGTTCAGGAAATCGGTGAATCAAATAGGATACATCTTCAACTAGCGTTCCATTTCCAACGATCAACACGTGGCGTAAATTATAGCCCCGCTTTCGTAAAGCTCGTAAAATATTTCTGAGCGTCAGGCGAAATGCAATTAACAAGAACCCACCGATGCCAGCAAAGGCTAAAATCACCCCCCTCGAGTAACGGTATTCTGTAAAAATAAAAGTAATCGAAATGAAGAGTAAAACAGCGATACAATGAGCTTTTAATATTAAAAAAACTTCCTGAGTTCGCCTGAGCATTCGCTTTGAGCTATAGACGTTCATAGTACTGAAGACAATAGTCCAAAGAAACATGATCAGAGGCAATAAAGCAGCATAGGTTTCGAAACTAGGAAACCCTTTAGTCACTTCAATGTAGCGGACATCAAATCGAAGCCAAAAGGCAATGATCCATGCACTTCCAATCACACCTATGTCGACTAAACGAAAGAGGTTACCAATAACTCTCTGATATCTCTTTAACATGCTAAAACCCTATGCTATTGAAATCTCATGAATAAGCTACCAAAAATTTCGACGCAAACTTCCTCAAAAGGCTTCAGCCTTCTTATATGTCCAATTTTCCAAGACTCCAAAAAGAAACCTAAACTTCCAGACTCTACGTTGAGTTCTCAATGGGCCAGATTTGAAAAACTAGGGAATTTTGAAGGAAAACCAAAGCAGGTAGAGATTGTCTTGTTTCAGTCCCATCAACAATTTGACCATCTTGCCTGGATTGGCCTGGGATTGCCAGCAAAAACCGATGAAAACAGTTATGAACTTGGATGCTGGTGGGACCAGATTCGGCAGTCAGGAGCGATGCTCTATCGGAAAATGAAGCATTTAAAAATTGCCAAGGCAGCCTTAACTGTCGATTCCTGGAAAAAACATAGTCCAAGTAAGGCAGAAAACGAGATTCAAGCCTTTTTAGAGGGTTGGTCGATGGCTGGGTATGAGTTTGAAAAGCATCGAGGCAAAAAAGCTTTGGAAGAAAAAAGGCAATTCTCGTTTTATCCAGAAGAAATCGCTTTAATAAGTTCGGAAGCAAAGTGGAAGTCGGTGGCGATGGAGGTCAATGCGATCACAGAGGCGATCACAGTGACGCGAGATTGGTCCAATGAACCCTCGAACTTTGGCTACCCGGAAGCGTATGCGAAAGAAGCAAAAAAACTTGCAGTTAAGTACGGGTTGAAATGCAAAATCATGAATGATGCTGAGGCAAAAAAGGAGAAAATGGGGCTCTATCTTGGTGTCGGCCAAGGGTCTGATCGGGAAAATCGGATGGTGATCTTGGAATATCGTCCTCAAAAGCCTTCTAAGTCTTCAAAACATGTCATGTTTGTTGGAAAGGGAGTCACGTTTGACAGTGGCGGTATCTCATTGAAGCCATCACCAAAGATGGAAGAAATGAAGCACGACATGACTGGCGCTGCCACGATGATGGGTGCGGTCATTTTAGCTGCAAAAAAGAAAGTACCCAATCGAGTAACAACCATCCTTGCGTTTGCTGAAAACATGCCTTCGGGTAAAGCCATTCAGCCAGGCAATGTGCTGACATCACGGTCTGGAAAAACAGTGGAAGTGATTAATACGGATGCTGAGGGCCGACTGGTTTTGGCAGATGCGATTGATTATGGCCATCGGTACAAGCCCGACGTGATCGTTGATGCAGCAACTCTCACAGGAGCCGTGGGAATTGCTCTTGGGAAGCATTGCACTGCTTTGATGACCAATCATAGTGGCGTTGGAGAGCTTTTTGAAGAAATAGGTTATCGAAACTGGGAGCGGTTTTGGCAGTTACCTACTTTCTCTGATTATGAAAAAGACATTCAGTCTCCTGTTGCTGACCTTCGCAACTCAACGAATGATCGATTAGCTGGCACTATTACCGCAGGAATGTTTTTAAAGCAGTTCATTCAAGAGGGTGTGAAATGGGCTCATCTAGACATTGCATTTACTTCTTATGACCGAGGCACGGTACCGTATTTTCCAAGAAATGGAGCCACGGGTGCGGTTGTTCGTTCTTTGGCAGAGTTTGCGGAGAAATTTTAACGATGTTGATGAGGGATGATGATTTTTGTATCTCGAAAGCTGAAGCCTTTGACGGTAAGGAAGTCACCCTTCGAGGGTGGGTATATAATAAGCGCAGTGCTGGTAAGAAACTTCGTTTTTTAATTATTCGTGATGGAACTGGCTTCATGCAATGTGTTTTCTTTAAAGGAGAATGTGCAGAAGACGCCTTTGATGTTTTTGAAGCTGCAACTCAAGAGTCCTCGATTCAAGTAACGGGAACGATCAAGAAAGAACCTCGGTCAGTGGGCGGATGGGAGATGTCAGCTCGCTCTATTGAACTGGTGAATGTTGCTGACGTCTATCCCATTTCAAATAAAGAACATGGTGTAGAGTTTCTGATGGAGAATCGTCATCTTTGGGTGCGCTCTAAAAAACAGTGGGCAGCCCTTCGCGTACGCTCAGAAATTATCTGGGCTATTCATCAGTTTTTTCATGAAAAAGATTACGT
>CAYLWK010000407.1:0-3762 GCA_964387255.1 uncultured Oligoflexia bacterium | reverse complement strand
AGACGGCGTCGAGGTGGCATGCGAGCTCGAGCGGGCGCTGATCTACAAACTCAACTCGACGTGACATTTGAAGAAGCCGCTTTTGGGGGGGAAAAAGTTCTCACTATTCCGAAGCTCGTTCAATGCCATGATTGTTCTGGAAGTGGTGCTCAAAAGGGCACGCAAGCAGAGTCCTGCCCAGAGTGTCAAGGTCGGGGAGAAGTTCAGTTTCAACAAGGATTTTTCGCAGTCAGTCGAACTTGTCCACGATGTCATGGCCGAGGAGAAGTCATTCCGAACCCATGTAAGACTTGCGGGGGCAGCGGAAAAACTCAAAAACGATCTCAAATTGCTGTGAAAATCCCTCCAGGGATTGACACGGGACAGCGTTTAAAACTTAATCGGGAAGGCGAGGCAGGAGAGCATGGCGGCCCTCCAGGGGATCTTTATGTGGTGATCAATGTGCTCACCCATGACTTTTTTGATCGAGATGGCTCCAATGTCGTTTGTGAAGTGCCGGTAACATTTGCTCAAGCGGCTTTAGGGGCTGAGATTGAGGTGCCCACGTTGGAGGGGAGAGTCAAAATGAAGATTCCTTCAGGAACTCAAACCCATCGAATATTCAGACTAAAAAACAAAGGAATTGCTAAATTGGGTTCTTTCGGTCGCGGCGATCAACTGGTAAGAATAGTGATAGAGACTCCAACGAAGTTAACCAGTGAACAAAAACAACTTTTTAAGAAACTCGCAGAGACTGAAGGTGAAAATTCACAACCCAAACATCATACCTTTTTTGAAAAAGTTAAAGACATCTTTGAGTAGTGTTGAGTCCTTGTTTAGCTCCACCACTACATGGTTGCTCTTAGCAGCATTGACGATGACACTCCAAGGATGTGCCACGGGTGATTCAGCTCGGTACCAACATCAGCCACAGGATCGGGAATGGGAGAAACAACCACCTGTTCCATTTCAAGGGAGAGATCAATCTTCGTTTGAGTCTATTCAAAAGCTCTACCAAAGTGGCCGTTTCACAGCGGCTTTGAATCGAATTTCCCGTCTTGAGGAAAGTTCTCCAACTTGGAAAACGACAGCTCAAGTCCAAAACCTTTACGGGTTGATCTATTTGGGAAAGAAGATGAACCTGCAAGCAGCGAATCGATTTAAAAAAGCGCTGCGACTTTCAAAAAATAAAGCTTTTGATCAGTTCATTCGCTACAATTTAGCAACAGCACAATATGAGGCTAATCTCTACAAGACCGCAAGTGTGACCCTTGGGCAAATCAAGCCCAATCAACTCGATCTAGAAACACGAATGAAATTTCATTACCTCGAGGGACTTACCCTTCATAAGCTTCGTCTCAATGAGGAAGCCACTCGTGAGCTTTTTGCAGCTAGCCACCTTCTTGTCGATCTTCCAAAAGCCTATCAGAATGAAGAACGAATTGATGTCCTTTATGCAAAACTGATGGATAAGACATTGGACAAAGTAGAGCACCTCACCACTTTAGAATCCATTTATGACGCCCATTCAGAAAGCCCATTTGCGGATCTCATTCTATTTGAAATGGGATCACGTGCCTATCAGCTTCGTCAACCGGGTAAGGCTGAAAAATACCTTGCAGAATTGGTTTCTGAATTTGGACAAAGCCCCCACTACACTCAGGCAGCAGAGCTTCTTCGAAAATTACAAAATGCCGCAGTCGTAAATGCACAAGCGGTGGGCGTTTTACTACCCCTATCTGGTCGGTTTGCTCGATTTGGAAAACGAGCACTCCAAGGAGTTCAATTAGCATTTCGAATCTTTAGCCAAGAAGAGCCTGATAGTAGAGTGACTCTTTATGTCGAAGACAGCGGTGACACTGTAGAAAAAGCCATTCAGTCATTGGATAAACTCTATTATGAACACAATGTTGCTGCAGTGATTGGACCGCTTCTAAGTAAGGGCATTGAAAAGGTCACCGAGAGAGCTCAAGAACTAGGGGTACCCATGATCTCCCTTGCTCAACAAAGTGGCCACAAGGGAGATTATGTCTTTCAATCTGCCGTGACGGTTGAGGACCAGGCTCGAGAAATCGCAAGACAAGCTGTGACTCGGCAAGGCTTAAAGAAGATTGCCATTATGTATCCCAACGATAAGTTTGGACAAGAGTATATGGATCATTTTTGGGATGCAGTTGAAAAATCTGGAGGCCAAATTGTAGGAATAGAACCTTACCCATCTGAAGAAACTGATTTTCGAACACCCATCGATAAGTTAGTTGGCCTTTACTATAAAGAAGAGCGAAGCCTCGAAAAAGAAGAGCTCGCAAAGTTTAGAAAAGAAAATAACATCACCACACGCAACCGCCGAAACGAGAAGTTTTTTAAACTCCCTCCTATTGTAGATTTTGATGCTGTTTTCATTCCGGATGAAGCCAAAGCAGTGAGTCAGATACTTCCAACGTTTGCGTATCGTGACGTTGAGGGGGCACGCTTCTTAGGGGTGTCTACCTGGAACTCAGCAATCCTCATCAAACGAGCTCGTAAATATGCTCAAAATTCCTTGTTTGTAGATACGTTTTTCTTAAACAGTCCTTCACCAGAAGTTCGACAATTCATCGCAAAGCATGAAAAAACATTTGGATCGCTGCCTACAGCGATTGAAGCCCTTGCTTTTGACGCAGCATCTGTCTTAGAAAAAACACTTCTATTGTCTCAATCTGAGCTCAGTCGTCGTGAAATTCGTAATCAGCTTTCTAACGTCCGTAATTTTCCAGGAGTTACCGGAAAAATTTCATACTTTGACGGGCAATTTCGTCGAGATCTTCGACTCCTCTCCATCATTGGACGACAAATCAAAGAAGTAAACTAACGCTCAATCACTAAAAATATAACTCCAGCCAAAAGCGCAAGTATTCCTAAATGAAGTAGTAAAACGCAAAAATATGCTACAGAAATTGATTTACCTGGAACACGAGGGATAAAGAACTTTAACAGGGGAATGATCCAAAACAATTTTTGAGTCACCCGAGACCCCTGGTCCATGATATTTCGATAGCGATCTGTCACAGGCGAAGGTAGCTTGTGATAAAGTGAAGCTCGCAGTAAAATCTGGCTATAACGGGCACTTGGGCATCCACTGGTGGGTAAAAGTCTATCTTCACTTGGGAAAAAAGCATTTGCCTCAATGAAAAAATTATCATGAACCCGCTCAGGATTTTGTTGAACTTTATTTTCTTCCAAAGCTAGTGACTTATCTTTCAATTGAATCGGTATTCGTTTGAAAGAGTAGCCCACCTCATGACCAGAAATTTTTGAAAACTCTTGCTGAGTCATATGAACGGCAACACCCCATGCTTGTTCTTTTGGGTTTTCATGCAGAGTTGCAAAACAAGGCTCAATCCATCGTTCGCCCCGAAGTCTAAAATCAACTTGATACCCTAAGGCTACCGCTTTTTTACCTATTTTTTTAATCTTTGGATGACCCATCAAGGCACCATAGACAAAAAACCACTGATTCATTATGGCTTGGACTTTAACAGCTCAATCTGAGCCTTTACATAGCGAAGTGTTGTTTCAACGGAGGACTGAAGCGATTTTTCATTTTGAGCTATCGGTGGAGCCAATTCAACCACATCCGATCCAAAACACTCAATTTCTGAGTCTCGAATCGCTTCAATCACTCCCAGCACATGTTCTGGCGTCAAACCGCCCGGCTCTGGAGTGCCACAAGCAGAGATCCACTCAGAACTCGTTCCATCAATATCTGTTGTCAAATAGACCATCTTAATTTTTTTCTTTCTC
>CAYLWK010000406.1:0-9073 GCA_964387255.1 uncultured Oligoflexia bacterium | reverse complement strand
TGGCGGGCTTTCCAAACAAATAAATGGTCCTCACCGTATTTAACTCGTTCTTGAAATGGCCCAACTTTAAAAAATACCGTCCGAGAAAAAGCAAATCCCTGATCTCCAAAAGGCAACCCAAGCACCCGTGAACGAAACCGTGTCCCCAGGGCATTGGCCCACATCCACTGTGGCCCATCCCGATCAAACTCCAAGTCGAAAAAGAACAAGCGATTGGGATTTTTTTCAAACTCACCTTTCAGTGTGTGAAAACAAGGACGTCTTAAGCGAGTATCGGCATGAAGCACCCAGATCCAGGGTTCCTCCGTATTCAAAATCCCCTGATTGATCTGTCGGCCACGATTGGGTTCTGAAAACATCACCTCAACATCAAGCCCACGAGCTTCAAACGACTCTAAAATCTGCTGATGCGCTTTAAAAAACGATTCACCAGAGAACTTTTTTCGGTCCCTCGCCACGACCAATACCACATGCAACCTTGGCTCTAAGCCGCAAAGGTCTTTGAGGAGTCGAGTCCATTGGGAGTCATTGGGACCCACAGGCACAATCACAACCAAAGGAGTCAGCTTTTGAGCGTTCTCTTTCCAACCTTGGGTTTCACTGTTAGACTTTGACATTCGCTAGTCCTAAATCCCTTCCTTACCAATAAAGAAAGGAATACCATACGAGTGCATCCTGTAAAAATCATGAATCAAATTCACCTAGTGATCCAAAAATGACTGAAACACGATTTTCATGGGAAAAGCTTCGCGCTAAAGCACGACGAAAGCAAAAGCTCTATCTCCTTAACACCTTAACTCAGCTGATCGCTATCACTGCAGGCTTTGTGATCGATTTAAATTCGATACAGTTTGAACAAAAAAGTCAAGTGATCTTATTGATCGTGCTCTATCTAAGCTACGTCTTGATATATCAGGCATCAAAAAATAGTTCTTTTTTTAATCCATGGATTAAGTCGCCTTGGTGGAATCGTATCAAGGCGCTCAGCTCACTTTTGGCTCTGACCTTTTTGGGCTTCTGGGTTGCAGATCAGCACTTGCACCTGATTGGAGGCTTAGATCGGCAGTATCATACCTTTTATCACGCAGGGCTTTTAATGGCGCTGATCTCCAGTTTGATGAACTATCGCCGAGCAGGGCAATGGTGGCAGCTGGTAGATTTAACACCGGGCAGAATGGTTTTTATTTCATACGGAGTAGTCTCCTTAATGGGAGGATTTTTTCTCATTCTTCCCATCAGCCTCAACTCAGGAATCAGTATTGAATTGATTGACGCATTTTTTATTTCAGTTTCTGCCATTGCTGTCACGGGACTCACGACTGTGAATGTCGCAGAAACGTTTTCCATGATCGGACAGTCCATTATTTTATTTCTGATTCAGCTAGGAGGCTTGGGAATTGTCGTGGTGAGTGTGGCACTCACTTCTTTTACCCGCAATCGACTCTCACTTTCTCAAACACTCATGGGAAGAGAACTTTATGATATCCCAAATGTAGGAGCCATTGGCCCATTCTTGAAACGAGTCTTAGCCTTCACATTGACAGCCGAAGCGATTGGACTGATTGGAATTTATCTCGCATTACCTGAGCAACTTGAGCATCGTTTTTTTCATGCGCTTTTTCACACGATCTCAGCTTTTTGCAATGCTGGATTCTCCTCGCTTCCCAATAATCTCCATATTCCAGGACTTGCGGGAATGAAAACACTCGTTTGTATTTTAGTACTTTTTGGAGGCATCGGGTTTCCAGTGCTTTTTGAACTCCTCTCAAAAATCTCCAGAAAAAAAGCTTACCGTCCGCTGACTTCGAATACGGTTTTAACCTTGCTGATGTCAATCACCCTCCTGGTGGTTGGGTTTATCGGAATTACCTTGATCGAAACCTTTGAGACTCAAAGCCAATTCACTTGGCTTGATAATTTTAAATTAGCTTCTTTTTACACTGTTTCAGCACGAACAGCTGGTTTTAACTTAGATCCTGTCACCCAACTTACCTACGGATCTCAGCTTCTTATTGCAATGCTCATGATTATTGGTGGCTCTCCCCTCTCGACCGCTGGTGGAATCAAAACAACCACAGCAGGGATTATTCTTGTTTCCACCTATAGTCTGCTTAGAGGTCATAAGTGGATTCAGTTCAGAACAAGTGAGATGAGCACTTTGATTCTTCAAAAAGCTGTGACACTTTTAGTTTTGTACTTTTTCACACTTTTCACAGCTTTGATCTTACTCGTGGCCATCGAACCACTGAGACCCTGGGATATTACCTTTGAAGCAATTTCTGCGCTCTCAACAGTAGGACTGTCGCTCGGAATTACAGAAAAACTAAGCCCAGTGAGTAAGCTTATTATTATGGTTTTAATGCTCACAGGAAGGCTTGGTTTCATTACAATGGTTTATGTGGGAGTTGGACAGGTGAGTTTGCAAAAATTTCGGTATGCACGGGAACGTTATTATATTGGCTAGAGATACAAGAGATCATGAATTTAATGAGATTACAATAAAACCAGTCATATAATGGGAATCCATCAACGAAAAACGAGGTAATACATGGCAAGAAAACGATTTTTAGTCATTGGACTAGGGTCATTAGGCCAAGCGGTAGCCCAAGAGCTTGCAGAGGACGGAGCAGAAGTGATCGCTGTTGATCGCACTCAAGCGTTGGTCGATGACATCAAAGAAAGGGTTGAGGTAGCAATTCGTGGAGATGCCACGGACTCAAAAATGCTAGATCAAATCGGAGTGGACAAAGTCGATGCTGCGATTGTTTGCATCGGAGAGCGTTTTGAAGCTTCAGTGCTCATCACAGCAAACCTCAAGGACATGAAAGTCAAAAAAATTATGGCTCGTGCGAACACCAAGATCGTAGAGCAGATCCTCACTCGTGTTGGAGCGGATGAGGTCTTCAATGTAGAAGGGGCTATGGGGAAAGTCATCGCACAAAAACTCACGACACCCTCTGTTGTGGATCAAATGGACTTGGGTGGAGGCTATCGGATTTGCAACTGGGCTGCCCCCTCTTCCATCGTAGGCAAAACTCTAGCAGAGCTCACATTGCCGCGAAAGTTTGGTGTGAACGTGATCACAATTCGAAAAAAAGGCTCTTATGAGAAGATTAACTCCCCTCGAGCCGACACAGTGATCGGAGAGGAAGATCAACTTCTTGTCTCTGGATATGAATCAGACCTTGAAAAGCTCTTTAGTGCATGGAAAACACAGAAAGATGAATGAAAAATAAAGCTTTCTATTCATTGACTCATGGATGGATAGGAATCGTTAAACTTTCTAGACCCTGCTCTTGAAAGTGAAGATTAAGTCGCACGGACTGCACGTAGCAAACAGAGGTGTTTTTTTCCTCGCAAAAATAAAAACTCCCTTGCAGGACAAGGCTCTGAGATTCATTTTGACGTTGATAAACGCTCGATGGCAACTCTGGCAACTGGATTGATTGGCGAAGCTCACTCACATCTGAAAACTTAGCGATCCGCTTCCAGCGCTTTTTTTCTGTTTCGGAGGTCTTTAGAAAAAGCTCCCAATAAGATGGAGCTTTTTCATTCAGCTTCCAGCCCAGTTTAAAATCTAAAGCGACTTTAATGGTCGCGTTCATCTTAAGTGCTACTGTTTTTTCAGTTTTCAGATGCGGAAGGTAAGGCAATGCGGATAGAGATTCGTCACTTGTTTTCACGCCTGGCTTTTGGTCGTGTTGAAATAAAGCTAATTCACTAAGCGTATTTTTCTTGGGTTGAAACACCGCAACTCGATGATGATTCGTATCTAGGACATAAAGCTGATCATTAAACCACTGAACGTCATTGGGTTCGTTAAGTCTTTGGTTTTGATCTCCCACAAAAATAGTTTCTAGTCGCTTTGTCTTATAATCATACCGTCTCAGAGCATGATTATAAGTATCCGCAATGAAAATCCCGCTAGAATGTGCCACCAGTCCAAGTGGGTGCTGCATTAAGGCCTCGGAAGGTCCACCATCTCTGAATCCAAAGTCGAAAAGACCTGTTCCCAAAAGTGTTTTTACTTGTTTTCCATCATAAACACGTAAAGCACTGGTCTCGGAATCGATAAAATATAGTTGATTTTGATACACACTCAGACCACTCGGTTGGGATAAGGAATTAACCGGGTAAGGTCCATCATCAATAAATTCTCTTCCATTTCCTGCAATCACACTGACGGTTTTTTTTGCCACATCATAACTCCAAAGCTGATGCGTTCCTGCCATAGCCATGACAAGCTGAGAAGCGTCTGGATAAAATGCTAAATCCCAAGGGGATGCTAATGGAGTCTTTAATGCCAGACTTTGAGTGGGCTTTCGTTCAAACCCCTGCTCACCCGTGCCTGCTAGCGTCGACACACGCTTTGTTTTAAAGTCAATCTTTCTCAAGGCATGGTTTTGTGTGTCTGCAACATAAAGGTTCTGATCCTTCCAGACAATCCCTTGAGGAGAATGAAATCGTGCAGACTCAAAATCCCCATCTTGAAATCCCGGCTGAGCTTTGCCTCCAATCGACAAGAAAACTTCTCCACCGAGTCGTGCTGCTAGAATCCGATGGTGATTCGTATCTGAAATCAGGATGGCGGGAGATCCCTCAAATTCACTCACAAAAGTCATTTTACCTGGATAGTTTAAGATACGTTGTGGTGTTTTTTCTGCTTCAAGCTCAATGGGTAATGGTGACTGATTGTAATCAAGATAGCGTGCTTGAAGCTCATGAATCTCTCTTTCGAGCATTTCATGATGTCCTTCCCCTGAGACAGCAAGTTCTATTTTCCCATCGGGATTCATTAAAACAAGTGTCGGCCAGGCGTTGACTCCAAAAGCCTGCCAAATTTTAAAATCAGCATCATTTACCACTGGATGCTCTATTGAGTACTTTAAGACCGCATCACGGATAGGATCAATTTGTTTTTCATTGTCAAACTTCCCTGAATGCACTCCAATGACAGCAAGTTTGTCTCCGAATTTTTCTTCTAGGCGCTTTAAATGGGGCAGAACATGCAAGCAATTGATACAGCAATAGGTCCAAAAATCGATCAAGATGATTCGACCTCTTAAATCTTCAGGTTGGATCGCTCGTGAGGTATTGAGCCATTGAGAAGAAGCGGTACTTAAAACCTCATGCAGAGGGGTGACGGGTCGATTCATGGGTTGAATGAAGCGATACCAAAAACTAAAGCCCGCATAAATTAAAAAAATCAAGCCCACAACAATCACAGTGATTCGAGGGTCATTTTTAAACCTCATAGCTTCTATTATGCCTACCTATGCTACAATGAAAAGTGCCACGAGGGGGACGAGCATGGATGCACGGGAACTCGAAAATATCACGCTTATTAGCAGATCTATTTGGTCAGAAAAGACTCAAGCCATTCGCTCAGCGCAGTCAGCTCTTGCAGGGTCGATCCTAAGCAAAGCAATTTCAGATGAAAAAGTCCTTGTTCAAACCGCGCGGGGACTTCTTCAGCAAGCCAACCAAAGCGTCAAGCCGGTTGTAGCGCAAGAGCATTTGAATGCGCCTTTTTTTCGGCTTTTTGCTGAGGAGCGTTTTTTACTGGTTGCACTCCATCGTGCTCGATGGTCGTATCGCAGACTCTCTGAAGTTTTAGAAGAAACGCAAACTCGAATCCAAGAGATTGCTTGGAATGCCCGCATTTTCTTGGCACAACATCAGATCAGCTCTCAGCCTAAAAAACGCCTCTTACACCCCACTGCGTCAACTCATTGCGATGTTTCGTGTCCAGAGTTCATTATTCAGCGTCCTTGGCCTCAACGATTTCTAGACGACGAAATGGCTCATCAGGAACGCCTATTCATTCTCAGTCGCCTTGAAAAGTGCCCTGGATGCCGTGAAGTGCTTCAACGCTGCAAAGCAGTCTACTATGCCGCCAATGCTGGACTCCCTGACTCCTCCGTTGAATCCATCTCGGGTGAACCGTTCGACGCGCTCAAAGAAGTCTGGGCTCGTGCCGATCGAATTCGAAACCCCTGGCAAGTGAGCTTCTATGAAAGCCTCAAACGCTTTTTTTCCAAACGAGACGTACAACTTGCAACCATTTTACTTTTGATCCTACTTCTGCAGTTTGAGTTCTAAACGAACTAGTACTCGTTTGGCCAAAGATCCTGAGCGGGAAGTTCATTACGACTCAGAGCTTTCATAAACCTCATTTTCTTCAAACGCTGTTGCTCTTGTATCTTTTGAATTCGTTCCGCTTGCTCTTTCTTCCGAGCCTCGAGTTGTTGTTTTTGCTTTTGGTAAAAGGCCTGAATTCTTTGTTTCTCCTGAAGGAGATAGTCACGCCTTAAATCAACATCACGATTCGAATTAAAATAAGCCATTCGACTCGGCTGAATGTTTGATAGAAAGTCCTTTTTTTCACGCTGCAAAAGCTGTCGCAACTGCTGCAACTCAAGCTCATGTTGATGCCGAATAGCCATGAGCTGAACCGCAAGCGCTTTGTCAAACTCTCGCTTGAGGCTCTTTTTTTGACTTTCAGTGATCTTTACGGACTTTTTTTGCTCTGAGGGTTTCGAATCCATCTTTGTAATTTTTTTTGGAGTTTCTTTAGCCTTAATCACTTGAGTTTTTTCTGTTGATTGCGCAACAGACACACAACTTCCAAACCACAGAATTAAAACCACGCTTTTTTTTAATTGAATCCCCAATCGCATCATTCAAAGCTACCATGCACTAAAAGGAGTGTCGATCTCGAATCCGAAGCGTCGGCGTCACACGTCCTCGAAATCGATTAAGCTCTGGAACGCCTGCCCAACGACTTTTGGGATTCTTCTCTAGTTCCTCAAGCAGGGCTTCATCTTCAGCAGCATGAAACCAAATTGCTTCCATGAACTTTGACTGACTCTCGGAGGAGCTCAAACTCAACTTAAGATGACGCCCTTTTAGAATTCGATGCTGGCGGATCTCTGCATCCACTTGAAAAATGGGCTCAGGGTTTCCTACTCCAAATGGACCTAATCTTTCAATTTCCATGAGTGTCTCAAAACTAAAGTCATCAAGCTCTACCGCTCCATTCAAAATCAACGGTGGGTCATCATCTTGATTCGGATTTCTAAGCTCACTCACCGCTTGATCAAACGCATGCTGAAAATCTGACAGTTGAGACCTATCCAAGCTCATTCCAGCAGCAAAGTGATGGCCTCCAAAACTCGCTAAGAGTTCAGAACAAGCACGTAACGCTTGTAAAATATTTTTCCCACCATAACTCCTCGCGCTTCCTTTTGCTTTCGAATCTTTAATCGATAAAACAATTGCGGGCATTCTAAAATATTCCGTCACTCGAGAGGCGACAATCCCCACCACGCCTTCATGCCACCCCTCGGATCCAACCACAATCGCATTTTGAAATTTGCCAGCTTCTATTTCTTTTTCTACATGCGCTTTTACTTCATCCCAGATTTGGTTTTGAAGATTTTTACGTTCTTCATTGAGTCGCTCTAGCTCAGAGGCGAGCTGCGCCCCCTCAATGGCATTCTCAGTGGTGAGCAATCTCAATGCAAAAGAGGCGTTTTCAATTCTCCCTGATGCATTAATCCGCGGTCCCAACACAAACCCGAGATGACCAGGACTCACCGTTTTACCACAAAGGCCTGCTTGCTCGAGCATCGACCGAAACCCTGGCTTGGACGTGTTTTGCAGTACTTGCATGCCATGAGCCACTAAGATTCGATTATCTCCTGTCAAAGGCACCATATCCGCAGCAGTCGCTAAAACTACCAAATCCAAATGCTGCTTTAAGTTTGGCAGTGTCTCATGCCACCAGCCTTTTTCCCGCCCGTGCGCTCGCAATGCCATCGCAAAGTAAAAAGCAAGGCCGCAACCACACACCTGCTTTAATCCACTCAGACAGTCTTCTCTTTGTGGGTCAATCACCGCCAAAGCATCTTGAGGAATGCCACGCTTAGGATCAACCTGGTGATGATCAATCACTATCAAATCAATGCCCAATGATTTTGCTTTTTCTGCAGCTTCATGATTGGTGATTCCACAATCCACTGAAATTAAAACCTTTGCGCCCCACTCGTGCGCTTTTTCAACCGCTTTGAGATTCAAACCATAACCGTCTTTAAACCGGTCAGGCTGATCGGCTTTCACCTCATACCCAAACTCCGAAAGTGTCCAAACTAAAAGTGCTGCCCCGCAAGTTCCATCGACATCATAGTCACCAAAAATAAAAACCTTTTCATTTTGGTTTTTTGCAAGATCCATTCTTTCTACTGCCCGAGTCATATCCTGAATGGCAAACGGATTTTGCAAATCTTTTAGCTTTGGAAAAAGATATCGATTGATTTCTTCCTCAGACTCTATTCCTTTTTGAAATAGAATTTGAATCGTAATGGGATTCAGCCCCAGCGTTTTAGAGAGGTGTGCAACTCGCTCGGTCTCATGGGCCGTGGCTTCTGCTTTTGGGTCAATCACCCATCGCCTAGGCTTGATTCCCATCAAACACCTCGCGCTGGATCAGGTCGAACCTCATATCGCTTTTTTTTCTTTGATTTTGATTTTTGTTGAGCTTGTTTCTTCTGACTACGGTCTCGCATGTGTGTGAGCGTGATGATCGCGGAACTTGCAATAAAGACAGATGAGTAGGTTCCAATCAGAACACCACACATCAAGGTGAAGGCAAAGTCCTTAAGCGTCTCTCCCCCAAGAAAGAAAAGTGCACTCACCACAATAAAGGTGGTGATTGAAGTCACTAAGGTTCGTCCCAATGTTTCATTAATCGCACGGTTCACTGCCTTTTCAACTGAATACTCTGGATGAAGCTGAAGCGTCTCCCGCACTCGATCAAAAACAATGATTGTATCGTTATTTGAATATCCAATCAGGGCTAAAATCGCTGCCAAGATAGAAAGGTCAAAGGTTCTTCCTGTGAGCATGAAAATTCCTAAAATAATCAAGCTGTCATGAAACAATGCAATCACTGCTCCGGGCGCGTAGCGAGAATCGAAGCGAATCGCCACATACACTAAGATCACTAAAAGTGCATAAAGCATGGCTAAAAATCCCTGCTGCCTCAAAAGTGATCCTGCAGCAGGTCCCACGA
>CAYLWK010000405.1:0-3007 GCA_964387255.1 uncultured Oligoflexia bacterium | reverse complement strand
CGATATTGCTATAGCCGAACCCAAAAAATAACTTCTAATTTTTCTAGACTGCTTGAATCGGTTCCAGGATAATTCAAATAAACTGTTTATTCTGGGATCGATAAAATGAACTTCCATTTCTTCTCTGTTTCTGTCTTTTTTAAAGTGAACAAGTAAAGAATTTGGACTTTGTTTGTCTCTCCATCTGCCGGCAATGGAAAGATGAGAAGATTCTCGCTTGTTTCGTTCTAGAGCAATCAAATGGCTTCCTCGTAAGACCTTCTTGGCAAATTCCAATGTGTACTGTTCCATGGAGTGGTCTTCACCAACTAAAACAATTCTTTGTGTTCCACCTTCGGTTGATTTTTCTAAAACTCTAATTTGAAGATAATGATTTTTGACTTCTTCTTGGAGTTCAGGACGAAACTGACCAAAAAGTCCAGAGCAGTTTGCCGACAAATTTTGAGTTACAGTAAAAAGACTTGCTTCAAGTAAAATGATTGTTGAAAATATCATTTTAAAAATGATTTGTCGCGACATGAAAAATAATTAACAAACGCACTCAACAAAATAAAGATAAATCCAAATAACTAGTGTCCATTCATACTCAGGTCTTTTCTTAGCAATAATGGCCGCTTGCATTTTAAAATTGCCCTCAAAATTCACAATTCCCGCAATTAGCCAATACTAAAGTTGTTTGATTTAAAAGGGTTACGCAATGTCATAAATATTTGACATTGTCATAATTGTATGACATTGTCATAAAAATATGACAATCTATTAAATAGTGAAACAATACGTATTCATAAAGCTGTTGTGAAGGATCTTGAGAGTGTTTCTGATGAGCTAAAAATCAGAATTGCTGAAACCTTAGATTTGCTCGCTTCTGGGGTCTCAATTGGATTGCCACTCAGTCGCCCAATGCCAGATATTGCTGCAGGCACGCATGAGCTAAGAATAAAGGATCGTTCAGGCCAATATCGTGTCTTTTACTATACGAAAATCAAAGACGCGATTTTGGTTTTTCACTTTTTTAAGAAAAAGACTCAAGCGACTCCAAAAAAGGAACTCAAAGTCGCCGAGAAAAGATTAAGGAGTATGAAATGAGTAAAGCTTATTTAGAAGCAAAAAATACTAAAGACCTTTGTCGGATTTTAGGACTCTCGGAGAAAGAAGCTCCTAAAATCGAAATGCGTCGAAATCTGATGATTGCAATCAAGCGTAGTATTGAAGAGAACGAATGGACGCACCAAGAGGCTGCTGATCATGTTGAGGTGGGGCGCACGGTCATTACTGCTATTGTGAATGGCAATCTTGAAAAAATTTCAACAGACCGATTAATCGATATTGCACAAGGCTTAGGGCTCAAACTCACTTTAAAAGTCGCGTAGAGGACTTGTAGCCAATGTAGCCAGGTTTGGTGTATTTCGGTAGAAGTCAGTGGATTTCGGTGGAGAAGTGTTTTTGGCATGTTGTTGTTATGTTTCGATTTTCTCTTTATTGTCAGTTAGTTGAAAAATAAGGTTCCTAACCCTCTCTCTCTCCGCCACTTAGAGATTCAGGTAAGCCTTTAATCTAAATCAAATCGTAGTACTTATATAACACTTGACGCACATCGACTTAATATATATCTACCCGAAGAGAGCAGATTAAAAATTTCAAATATTAAATTTCGGAGGATTTACCGTGAGTTTTAAGACGATCGTTGTAGGCATTTTTGGAATCGCTGGTTTCATTTTGGTTCAAGGATGTTCGACAGCAGAGCTTTCAAAAATGGGCGGTAAAGTAGAAATGGTGAATGAGGTTCCAGACAAGAAAAAGTGCAAGAACCTAGGGCCTGTGTATGGAAAAGGAGGAGGAAGCTTTGGTGGAGGCTGGATTTCAGATGAAAAGTTAATGGAATACGCTTCAAATGACCTTCGAAATAAAGCTGCTAAAAAAGGCGCCACTCATGTCGTCACCTCGACACATCAGATGGGACAGACTGGCTCTCAGTATGGCAGTACGACCTCAACTTCTACTTTCTCTGGTATTGCTTATCGTTGTCCTTAGGGTGTCCTAAAAAACCCAATTACGCGTAAGTAGATTCAGAAGAAGACTTGAAGAGAACTCAGGGACTTCTAAGGCTAGTGGAAAGCAATTTATTGTCGGATGCCTCGTATTTCTGCTGAATTGGCAACAATCCAAAAGACTGTTTTTTCATTTTTAATATCAATCGATTCCATCAGCCATTCATATGCTTTAGCTTCATTCATGCCATCTAGCCCAATCGGAGTTTGAGAGGGATCTAAGTCAATTTTCCTATCAATCCATCGAGCATAAGGATAGCGATCAAATCGAATGAGTTCGTATGGATAAGTCTCACCCACCATCTCATTGATAGATTGGCTTCGATCCTTACCAGCAATTTGAACTAAAATCACTCGTCTGGGATGGATTTCATATTCGATTAAACCACGAAGAATTCCTGCTACGGTAACGCCACTCCCTACAGGAATTACAAGGTTATCGATGTCATTTGGCAAAGCCTGAACCTGTTTTGCAGTTGGATCTAAAACGGCGTCAGGATGGCTTTCCATGTTCATTCCAAATTTTACAACAAATGCATTCGGGAATTTCTCAATCATTCGTCCATGGACGACATTCGGGTAACCAGCTTTTGAGACCACTTCGATTTGACATCCAAACGAATCACACTTTCTCAAGAGTCCGTGCCGAGCAATCATCTTTTCTCTGCTATCACCTCCTACGGCAACAAGCGGTTGAAGCCCCAATGCTTTTGCAACATAGGAAACAATCACGCCTTGATTTGCCCTCGCTCCACAAGAGGTTGCTACGATACCGTCACATTGATCTAAGATTTTCGTACGATTTTTCATTAAAAGGTGAAGAGTTTGACGAACTTTGTCTCCATTGATTGGCTCGTCAAAAGGGGTAAACAAGTCGCCACGTCTTACCCAAAGAGGGCCTTGAGGCTGTACTAGCATGATCTGCCTTCGCAACTTTCGCAACTTTGAAAATTGACTTT
>CAYLWK010000404.1:0-4582 GCA_964387255.1 uncultured Oligoflexia bacterium | reverse complement strand
ATGAAGTCATTCGTTCAACAAAGGAAGAAAAAGAGAGTCAAATCCAGACTGTCAGTTCCATGGTGAAGGGGTATGAAAGAGAATCTCAAAAAGCGCTTGAGGCATTGACGCAAACAGCATTATCTCATGGGAATTTATTTGAAACGATTTTGGAGAGCTCGAAGGTTTGCACGTTAGGGCAGATGACAGACACCTTGTATCGAGTCGGAGGACAGTACCGTAGAAACATGTAGAGTGTTTTTTTTGAAATGGCGAGGCAGGCATGGAAGATTCAAAAACAAAAGATCTCACAAAGAACCCAGTGCCACCGATTATTTTTTTTGATGGGATTTGTAAGCTTTGTAACTCAACAGTCGACTATATTCTCAAAAAAGATACGAAACGAGTGTTTCAATTTGCTCCGCTCCAGGGAAAAACAGCAGAGAAACTTCTAGGAAAACGAGCCAAGAAAAAAACCTCTGTTATTTTATATCAAGATGGTGTGATTTATGAAAAATCAGATGCCATTATTCAAATTCTTCCTCGTTTAGGGATGCTCGAGTACCAGGTGTCATTGACGTTAAAAAAAATTCCAAAACAAGGAAGAGATCGTGTTTATGATTTCATCGCAAAACTAAGGTACGTGATTTTTGGAAAACGCGATCAGTGTAGATTGCCCTCATCGGAGGAAGCGGATCGGTTTTTAGACTGATTGATCTTGATCTTTTTACGAATCTCAGGTTCAATCACAGAATCTGGATTAAATAAAAACTCAAGATCACCACTTTTAGATTCCACGAGAGAGTTGAGTAAAATCAAAGCTTGATCCGTAAACTCTTTTAAGTTTTCAATTTGCTCGGGGCGAATTCTGGCATTCTCGAGTGTCTTTTTGTTGATCTGCTGAGACGATTCGCAACGAGAAAAAACGGTCTCTAGGAGTGTTTTTTCTCGAATCCTTAAAACTCCTAAAATGACCTCAACCAAATCTGGACTTGACTGATACAGTTGAGTTCCATAATCACTCTTACCTGCTTCTTGAATCACACCGTATTTTAAAAGTCGTTTGACGGAGATGGAGACAAGGCCTTTAGAGATCCCCAGACGGCCCATGACTTGCGTGGCGTCGAGCGGGGTTTGGGATAAAAACAGGACACACCAGATTTTACCTTCGATAGCTTTGAAGCCCCAGTATTCAATAAACGCTCCCACGGAGTCAACAAGGTCGCTCACGGCTTTTGGGAACTTGATACTGTCTTTTTTAGCTGCGGGTCTCATCAGATCTCTCTTATAACTCAAAGCGAGGCTTTAAACAAAAGATGGTTTTATCTTTGTTCAAGCTTTCCCTTCTCTCAAGGAAAGACAGATTCATTCATTCCCGAAAAGAGCCCGTCACGACTCATGAGACGGTGCTTGCTTGTTCTTCGGTGTTGGGTCTCTACCAAAGGACTCCGAACATGACTTTTGCACCAAAAATCGTATCCGTGTCTCTGATGCCCATGAGTACTGGATCGACTGGGACATACAAATCTGGGTTGAGTGAGAGTGGTTGAACGGCTTCACCAGTGAGGTCGACTCTGAAGTTACTTCCAAGAGGCACTCCCATGGTCAATCCAGCTCGAGCAAAAGCGTCTGTTTCATTATTCACCGGGAAATACTGTCCATCGACTTTGCAGTAAAGATCCGCAAACCATTCGGCAACTGGGATTTGATCTTGTTGGCGAGTTCGTACAATGCCCTCAGCTCCAAAATTGATTGCAGTGTTATCAAAGCTCAAAGAACTTCCAGCTACACCTACTTCGGGTCGTAAAATACAATGGCCGTCGAATCCAGAGATTTGGTAACCGGTGTTGAAATACCCAAAGATTTCATCTTTATCAATGCGACTGCTGGATTCAAGGTTAAACGATTGATCAGCAACTCGATCTAAAAGGTTAGTCACTCCAAAGCCCGATCGCTCAGAACGATACTTTCGGTAACCAGCGCCTGCGCGATAGAACCAGCCTGTACGACCTTCTGACGGGTATTTTAGATAATCGGCTGAGTATTCATTGAGTTCTACAAAGCTCACAGGAATAGGGCGATCTGCATTGTTTGGATCCCTTAAGAAACTTGAGGAATTGCCGTTTTCTAAGTTTCGTGTCAACGCCGTAGAGGAAATGTTCAGATCCACGCGACCGTCCTCACCAAAGAATCGAATGGTTCCTACGCCACTGAGCTGCTCTCCAAAGAGGTCCTCGTCGTCCGTAATGTTCACTCTGGAGTTCGTGAGACCTGCTTCTGTACCAGAGAGGTCTACTTCAATCCCCACACCTCGGAGTGATCCAAAAAGACCTCGGTTTTTAACAGGTCTTCCATCTGCTAAACGAGCCTCTGGACTATTGACTCTGTTTCTAGAGGGGCCACTTGCTTGTTCTTGTTGAGCGACGACGGTTCCATCTTGGGATGGTCGCTGCTGCCCTGCTGGATCGTTTTCCGGAGACTGAGCGCGGGGAGGGAGGCCTTCACCTGCGCGACTTACGATTTCTCCTGAGCTCACACCGTTTTGATTTGAGCGTTGATTGGGTTGATTCCATTGGTTTGGATTGGATTGTTGAGCGGTTGTATTATTGCCCGGCTGGACAAAAAACTGAGGTGCGTTTGACTCATAAAGCCCTCGTACCCAACCTGGTTCTAGAAAATATTTTTCATAAATTTGTTGATGACCGTGACCCAGCTCAATATAGATCACTCTTTTCATATTCGGCACATCACTAATATCAACCCCCTTCATTCTTAGATCTAAAAGAAGGTTTTTTACCTGATAAAACATCGTGCGTTGGTTGATTTGAAGTCGTCCAACAGATTGACTCAAATCAAACCCAGGGCGATTCTCAAGATTCAGGGTTTCAGTGTTGTGTTGAGGGCGAACTGGATCCTGAGGCGGAACACGCGTTGGAACCACGACTCTTTCATTGCCACGTGCCGTGCTTGAGTTTTGTTGTGCGCTAGCGCTTTCAACCCAAACGAGGTGAAACGCAACGACTGCGCTTAAAAGGGGGAACACCAAATACCAAAATTTACCAAATTTTTTCTCTCTCATCATTTGCTCGTACTAACGCAAAGCATTAATACTTTCAATTCATAAATGAGGTTTATTCAAAATAGATTCAGTGACCTTCGGTTGAGGGGGCATTTTTGACAAGGTTTAAACGATATTGATTAAATTTTAAGGTCGTGAGCTGGTTGATTCACTCTGATGTCATATTAAGGAGAGGATCTTATTGAAGAGGTCCGGGGCTATACAAATTTAGGTTTCTGAACTACCCCTATAAGAATGCGACAGACCACTGCGACAACTGAATCGGCGAAAAGAGTGCTTCAATTTTGGTTCGAAGAACTTAAGCCAGAACAGTGGTGGAAAAAAGATAACAAACTTGACCATCAAATCGAGCAAAACTTCTCACTGGTGTTAAGTCAAGCGAAGCAAAATGAGCTTTACACCTGGAGAGCCTCACTTGAAGGTCGTTTAGCGGAAGTCATTATCTTAGATCAATTTTCGAGAAATATTTTTAGAAATCAACCGGAGGCTTTTCAGCAAGACGCTCAAGCTCTAGCACTTGCCCTTGAGGCGATTCACTCTCATCAGGCACTTGAAATCTTATCTGAGGCAAAAAGAGATTTTATGATGATGCCACTCATGCATAGCGAATCTCTCGTGATTCACCAGTTTGCAGAAGAGTGCTTTAGAAAATATGGCTCAAAAAATTCTTACAACTATGAACTAAAGCATAAAGTGATAATTGAAAGATTTAGTCGATACCCGCATCGAAACAGGATCCTAGGCCGTCCGTCCACCCAAGAAGAAGAAGCTTTCTTGAAACAGCCTGATTCTTCTTTTTAAGGTAGGCAATCATGTCTAGGCAATGTTAACCGAAAACATGTGTGCCCTTCTTTAAGGAGGTACTCGATTTTGCCTTCATGTTCCTCGATTATTGACTTAGCGAGGTCAAGCCCTAAGCCGGTGCCTTGGCCAGGTTTTTTAGTCGTGAAAAACGGTTCAAAAAGTTCTTTTTGAGCCGTTTCATCGAGTCCGTTTCCGCTATCAATGACGTCGACAATGATGTGCTGAGGTTTGACGAAACCCTCAAGCTTGATCCATCGTTCATTTAAATCCTGAATTGCATGAATCGAGTTTTGTAATAAATTAATCAAAGCCTGAGAGAGACTGACTAATTTTCCTTTGATAAGCAATTCAGTTGGAAAATCTTGAATAAGTTTAACTTGATGTTTCATGAGTTGATGGAAAAGTAGTTCTTCACTGGTAGTTACTAATGTACTCAATGAGAAGACTTCAGTCTTTTCAATTCGGTCTTGTCTTGAAAAATTCAATAGTTTTTGAACTAAAGAATGCGTTCGGTCTACAGCTTTATGAATTCTAGAAAGCTGTTCACTGATCGACTCGAGATTGCGTGATTCAAGGTCTTGTTGAATCAACTCTGAAGCTGTTTTTATGATGGTGAGAGGATTATTTAAATCATGAGCAATCCCACTCATCATTTTACCAATGGATGCTAATTTTCCAGCATGGAGTGATTTTAATCGTTCAAGCTCAAGTGCTTCAATC
>CAYLWK010000403.1:0-5599 GCA_964387255.1 uncultured Oligoflexia bacterium | reverse complement strand
CCTCCATGATCTCGCCGGGTATTGACCCAACCACAAAGCTTGACTGATTTACCAACTTCACTCTGACTCAGCTCCCCACAAGAGTGGGTTCGCAACAAAAAAGTCATCTTTTTTTGCTCCTTGATGAACATTCTCCCTCCATCACTACGCTAAATTTGCCGAAAAGTTAAGGTAATGAAGCAAAGTGAAAAACGAGCCTTTTTATTTCTTTGGACCCTGCTCCTAGGCGGAGCTCTTTTGACTATTGGCGTTATCATGAAGAAAAGCCTGATTGAGTCACATGGAGAGCTATCAAAGGCTCACCAACAACGACTGGTTCAGATGCAGGCACAGCATATCCATCAGTGGCTTGATGAGAAAGTGGAAAAGGCGCGTCTGCTCTTTGAAGTAGCAAAGCAATCGTTTGTGGATCGAGGCGCACAAATTTATTTTCTCCAAGAGCAACTTGAAAAAGACCCAAGTATGTTCTCGTTGACCATTTATCAAAAATCCGACACTTGGGAGCCTCGGTTTCACATCAGTCACCCAAAACAAGACCGCTATTCAGTCAACCGAAGAGCGCTTCGCCAACTGAATCAAAACTATCCAATGGACCTTGACCGAATTGAAGATTCAAAACAAAAATTTGAAGTTCGCAATGCGTACCTGAGCGATCAAACCCCCATTCTTCGTGTGGCCAGACGTTCAGGTCAGACCCTGATCATTGGGATTGAACTTTTTCAAGAAGTCTTTCAGTCAAATGTTCTTCACGCTACAAAAAATCAAGAGACCGAAATCCTTGTAACAAATCCTAAAGGTCTCGTGTTTCTAAAAACACCAAATGCACCTTTTGCACTTAACGAAGATGTTTCCCACATTCCTGCAATTCAATCCGCATTGACCACACCTGTTTCATTGGGAGCGACTCTTTATCGCCTCTTACCTCAATCACCACGAATCATGGGCGCTCATTCTCGAGACTCCGACTTAGGTTTAATTTTTCTTACTCAGACACCCTATGAACCCATACTTGAAAACGTTGAGGCTCAAACTAATCATTTATACAAAATATTTTTTATCTTCTACCTAAGTATGATTCTTATCTTTGGATTTGGTTTTTGGCTCTCAGACAGTCATCCTCAATCTTCTAGGACCTCAGTTCCAAAGAAGAAGAAAAGCAACCTAAAGGCTTTAGAAGCTTCTGAGCCAAAGATGACTGAGTTTAAAAAAGCGGCTTAAATTTTCATCATGCTTAAATTTCCTAAGAACTTAATGAAGCCTATGATGATTTTGGACAAAGCTTTAAATTCCTCGCTGCAGATTCTTTCAGCTGACTACGACGAGAATTTTCTCGAGCTGTGAAAAGCCAATGGTCAGTGAGATAAAAAATCACCGCCGTCCAAATAAAACCAAACGTAATGAAATGACTCAAGGTAAAAGGCTCGTGATATAAAAACACCCCAATCACTAGATTGATCGATGGTCCGAGGTATTGAAAAAACCCCAAAGTTGAAAGCTTCATTCGCTTTGCCGCTTCTCCAAAAAATAGAATCGGCAAAGATGTTGCAATCCCACAACCTACCAGAAGTCCAAAAAGCTCCCAGCTAAATGCAACTTCACTGCCCACTGACTGGTGCCCTAAGCCAAAAAAATAGATGAGAACAAGAGGAACTAGAATAACTGTTTCAATGAGAAGCGAAGAGATAGAATCAAGGCGACTTATTTTTTTTAGCAAACCATAAAATCCAAAAGAAAACGCTAAACAAAGCGCTATCCAAGGAAACTCACCTAAGCCTATTGTTGGATACGCAACTCCAATCACAGCCAGCCCAACGGCAATTTTCTGCATCAATCGAAGTCTCTCTTTTAAGAAAATAAATCCCAAGAAGACATTCAAAATTGGATTAATATAGTATCCCAGACTAGCTTGAACGATTTCATTTTGCTGAACGGCCCAGATGTATAAAAACCAATTAAAGCCAATCAGTGCTGTTGCTGCAAGCAATGCTAAAACGATTCGAAAGTCCTTTAGTGCCGATCGAATGAAAGCATATCTCTTTTTTACCAAAGCAAGAATGGCTAGAAAAACAGCTGACCATAAAATGCGATGCCCTAGTACCTCGGAGGCAGGAAGCATTCCAAGCCACTTCCAATAAATCGGTAAAACCCCCCACATGCCAAATGCCAAAATGGCAAAAAAAGCTCCTAGAAACTGATTGGAAAAAGCTCTTTGCATGGAAAGGGTCCTTTCAAACCTAAAAAATCACAACGAAAAGGATTCAAAATTGGACTAGAGGTATCGTGTTTATCTGATGAATTCAATATGTTTCTATGGGGGCTGAGATCGTCCCTCGCACCCCTTACAGAAGTTTGATAAACCAACGACAAACTGTGAATGGATTTCATTGAAGGCGGGGCAGGTTCGTTGATCAACCTGCAAACTGGATCCACCAAACCAGGATGGGGTGATTGAAAAAAATTTATTAAGCTAGTCCGACTTAATGGTCCCCTTGGGCTAGCTTCAGTCGGACTAGCTTAAGATTTGTCACACTTATCGGTTTTCGTTTCTATGCTCTAAAAAAGGCTGCCAGTGCTCTATTTTAATGGACTGATACTGATAAAAAGCGAGTCCACGCCTAGATTCACCTTCGGATCCCACACGACTCACCTTTCGGAAACAGACTTGAGTGTGTTTAGGTCCCATTGTGCTTGCCAATAACTGCAGATCTGGATTGCCTCTCGCAGCAATAAACCTAAATTGAGTTGGCTCTCCGCTGCCCTCATACCGAGGGTGCTTGCGAAGAGTGATCACGACATCTTTATCACCCAGACCCTGTTCTTCTAACAATTTAGACTTTTGATCAGTTTCAATCGTCTCAATCTTTCCACACACAGGCATGCGTAGATCTGCACTGGCTTCACCTGTGAATGCTACGAAAGTTAAAACAGCTACACTGAGCAGCGTCGTCGTTTTTTTAAACTTATTCATGATTTACCCCTTTATGACTTTTCTTGAGTGAAATAAACTAAAGTGATTCTCTTCGAATCAGAAAGAAATTAACTGTCACCCTATCAGCTAATCCTCTTTTTTCAGGGTCTACCGAGCTCTGTTTGAATTGTAAACATGGATCCTCTCATCAGAGCCAAGATTTCCCTGAATCAACGAAAACTTAATATTTGTGAAGCTAAGGAGTGACTAAACTGACATAAGCTTTGATACCATCCGAATAAACCCGAACTCGATAGCGCGTGATTTTCCTAGGGATCCTGTTCCCAAGCAGTTCTTCAAACGGAAAAACCAAGCTGATCTCTGGTTTAAAAAATGCGCTTTGAGAAATATGCCCTCCAAAGTCCCCAAAAACCCTTGAAGCCTGATTATTAATCACCTGAAGTTGCCTTCGACTAGCAGCTATCTCGAGGGCTAGTAAATTCACAGCATGTGCATGAACATCACAAACCGCAACTTCACTTGGATCAAGAGATACCTTTTTCCTTAAGGGATAAAAAACGAGTTCAACTTCAAGTCCTTCTGGATTGGTGGCCCCTCGAACAGCCTCAGCTACAATTTCGTCCTCACGAGGTGACCTTGACAGCTGAAAAGGTGCTTTTTTAAAATCTCGCGTGCGGTGAGCTTGCAAAAAAATATGACCTCGATCTGTGGTTTGAAACTCAACTAATAGCGGATGCTTTGGGTCAAAGCGCTTCAATGACCTGACTTTCTCATAAAAAGAAATCACCGAGGCTGTGTCCCCTTTTAATTTTTCTGAAATGGGAGGACCCCAGCTAGTGATGACATCCCCCTTAGGTCCTTGAACCATTTGGTAGTGAGTGCCTATAAAATTGCCTCCTTCATTAAAAACATCTGAGACAATATGGTACCGACCTGGAATACTTGAATCTCCGATCACAGTTCGGTTGATTCCTTTTACGTACTCCCAATAAGAAAATGTGATCTGGCTTACAAATTGACTCTGCTCTTGTCCCGACGCGCTGGCATAATGATCTGCGTTCTTAATCCGTGCCGCTTTAACAAGCTCTGCATGAAAACCTGCAAGGTCCATTCTACGCACAAGATACCTTGCCAGAATCGTGCGGAACCAATTATAACTTCGACCTCTATCCTCCCAATCAATCTAGAGCCTCCCCTCATCTATCAGATTTTTCGTAAATACCAAATCTTCCTTGGATACCAAATGAGACTGTAGGACACCCGACATTCCCTGATATTCTTGAGGATGTTCACTTCGAATTATAAATTCACGGCCAGATTCCAGTGCTTCGTCAATCCCCTCAAACAAGGTTGGCACCTGAACACCCTGACTTGAAACATAAAGTGCGATTTCCCGTTTAGGTTGCTGGGGAGGATTTTCAAGAAACCAGTCTGAGCGGTTTTTACTCGAACCCATCGTTGCTATTTTATTTTTTAACAGTTGAAAAAAATTAGAGCAAAGACCAGCCTGAACGGGCTGCCAAGCAAAAATAAAAAACGCTATTAAAAAACTAAATCCTGTTTTTAAATTCATTGTAAAAAAATTCCCCTAAATTGACTCCACGCTTGCCTGTCTGAGATGCCAACCCACCTCTCCCGACCGAACGGCTGCCTTGAGATATCAAAAAAAAGCTTTTTTGAACGTTAAATCTTGAGCAAAATTTGTTTTACCTGATGAATTCGATCACGTAGATCCGCTGCTTTTTCAAATTCAAGTGCAGAGGAAGCCTGCTTCATATCTTTTCTCATTTTAGCGAGTGATTTTTCTATGGACTGGTGATCTTCATAGTACTCATCCATTAACACTTTTATTTGCTCTGCCGGTTCAATTAAATCGATTTGATCCAACATTCCACTCATAGCGGAATCATCTTGCCAGACACTTTGGGTTTTTCTTTGACCTCGGCCTGTTCTTAGAATTCGTTTCGTTTCTTTTGCTCGATCAGAACGACGTCCACCTGAAGCACTAGAGGGCATGAAATCATCGTCATCGTCATCCCAATCAGGGGTGATCGATTCATGAATCGCTTTTTGAATGGTTTTGGGCTGAATGCCGTGCTTTTGATTATACTCAAGCTGAACTTTTCTTCGACGGTCAGTCTCGTCCATGGCGATTTTCATGCTTCGAGTGATTCGATCGGCGTATAAAATCACTCGACCTTCAGCATTCCGAGCCGCTCGCCCAATCGTTTGAATTAAGGATCGTTGCGACCTTAAAAATCCTTCTTTATCCGCATCCAAAATAGCGACTAATGAAACCTCAGGGAGATCCAAACCTTCTCTCAATAAATTAATCCCCACCAAAACATCAAAATTTCCCATCCGAAGATCACGTAAAATTTCAATTCGCTCTAACGTATCAATATCCGAGTGAAGGTATTTCACCTTGACGTCTTTTTTTGCATAATACTGACTTAAGTCTTCCGCTAGTTTTTTAGTCAAAGTGGTAATCAAAACTCGAAAACCACGATCCACCTCTTTTTGAATCTCACCAAAAAGATCATCCACCTGGTGCTGGGCAGGACGCACTTCAATCTCAGGATCCACAAGTCCTGTTGGACGAATGATTTGCTCACTAAACTGACCTTGAGTCTGCTCTAGTTCATAGTCTCCCGGCGTAGCCGAGACATA
>CAYLWK010000402.1:0-2546 GCA_964387255.1 uncultured Oligoflexia bacterium | reverse complement strand
AATCTTCCATGGCCCCATAGAGCACTTCTTCAACTGGCTTCGCAATCCGATGAATCTCATCAATAAAAAGCACATCCTTTTCATTTAAATTCGATAAAATTGCAGCTAGGTCTCCTTTTCGTTCAATATTGGGACCTGCCACCACGTGAAGTTGTGAACAAAGTTCATTGGCAACAATGTGAGCAAGTGTTGTTTTCCCCAACCCAGGTGGACCCGCCAACAAGAGGTGATCTAATGCATCTCCTCTTATCTTTGAAGCATCTAAAAAAAGTTTTAGTTTCTCTCTTACTTTCTCTTGTCCAATGTAATCGCTTAGCTGCCTTGGTCGAAGAGATCTACCTTCCTCCTCGGAAAGTTTAAGCGGTGTCATGACTCTGGTTTCATCCATCGAAGACTCCTCTTTCTTCAGACATTCAACTGTTGCAACGTAAAGCGAATTACATCTTCAACCTTATCAGGTCGTTCGGACCTTTTAAAAACTTGGTTTACTTTAGGTTTGATTTCGCTCTCGCGGTACCCTAGTGAGAGCAACGCCTCGGTGGCTTCTTGGATCAGTCTCTGATCCACGCTTTGTGCCAAGGAAGGTTCAGAAACTAGCTCATCCCCTTCTGGATACCTTTTTTCCAGTTTTTCTCTTAAATCAATCAAAATTCTCTCGGCTGTTTTTTTTCCGATTCCAGGCAACTTCACAATTGAATCTCGATCTTCATTCACAATCGCAGAAACCAAATCCCGAGCCGATAAAAAAGATAAAATAGTCAACGCAGCTCTGGGACCTACGCCACTCACAGTGATGAGATCTAAAAAAAGAGCTTTTTCTTCTTTTGACTCAAACCCATAGAGATCAAAGCAATCTTCTCGAATATGAGAGTGTAAATAAAGCTCTACCTCTCCTGACAGGCGATAGCGAGATGGGATCTTAATCAAATAACCAATCGTAGAATCCTGCCCAACCCCGACCATGACCCACTGATCATTTTGCTCAATCACTTTTCCTTTGATGTAACCTATCATGTCTGAACAGTACCACACTCTGGCTTGATTTGACTGAAAAGAGATTTTCTTACAAGGAACTGATGGAATTAGGGTGAATAAAGATCTGATATTTTTCTTTTCTGCTGACCACCCTGCTGAAGTCTCCCTTGTTTTGAAGAGCTCAAACTCAACGCATGACAAATAGCAATCGATACCGCATCTGATTCATCATGGGTTTGATAGGTTTTCTTACCTAGAATCAAGTGAAGCATTTGTTCCATCCCAGTCTTATCTGAATGACCATGTCCAGAAATTGAACGTTTGACTTCATTGGGACTATACTCAAAAAAATCAAGTTGATGAACTTCTCCACAAAGCATCACAACCCCTCGCACCTGACCTAACTTCAATGCTGAGGAAGCATTCTTTGAAAAAAACGCTTTTTCCAACGCCAAAACAGTTGGCTGATATTTTCGAATCACTTCTTTGAGAGCTCGGTCGATTTGAAATAGTCGATAAGAAAACCGTTGCTCACTTTTAAGCTTTACGGTTCCGTGAGCAATGTGAACAAGCTGACTCCCCTGACGCTCGATACAGCCCCACCCAAGGTTTAAAGACCCAGGATCAATCCCTAAGATCCGCTCAGGGGCTCTAGCCTTTCTTGAAACAGTCAAGAACACACTCCCTACCTATGACTTCTCTCACCCAGCTGACGCTACTCGATTGAGTTCAGCCTCATCAATGTCAAAGTTAGCATACACTTTTTGAACATCATCCAAATCCTCTAAAACATCAATCAACTTAAAAAGATGGTCTGCATCTTCTCCAGATACTGGGACCGTGTTCTTTGGAATCATTTCAAGGCTTGCTGATTCTATTGGAATTTTCTTCTGATCTAAAACTTCTTTCACATCTGAAAATAGCTGAGGATCTGTGAGGACTTCAAAAACATCATTCTCATTTTTAATGTCTTCAGCTCCTGCCTCCAAAGTCCATTCCATGAGCTCCTCTTCCGTAGTAGCTTTCGCTTGAATAACCAGGACCCCTTTTTTTTCAAAAATCCAAGCCACGCTGCCTGACTCTCCTAAGTTTCCATGATTCCGAGTCATTGCTGCTCGAATGTCAGCAACCGTGCGATTACGGTTATCCGTAAGCGTGTCAATTAAAATAGCAACACCTGCAGGACCATATCCTTCATAGGAAATGCTCTCAAACTGAGCGCCGTCTTGATCACCGCTGCCTCGCTTAATGGCTCTTTCAATTGTGTCTTTGGGAACGTTATTGGATTTTGCTTCAGTGATGGCGTCACGGAGTCGAGGATTCGCATCAGCATCAGGTCCACCAAGCTTTGCCGCAACTTGAATTTCCCGAATTAGTTTTGTGAAAATCTTGCCTCGTTTGGCATCATTTGCGCCTTTTTTCCGTTTGATATTCGCCCATTTGGAATGTCCGGCCAAGATCAACTCCTTCAAATTCTTGAATAGTGATTTAAAGATGGTTTAACTAAAATTTTTTCTTTCTTCTACTGCAAGGATTGCTCGTAGATTCGATAAGTCTTCGTCTTTTTGCCT
>CAYLWK010000401.1:0-3616 GCA_964387255.1 uncultured Oligoflexia bacterium | reverse complement strand
GGGCCCAGGCTCCGTTGGGTTGCCAGTGAGGGTGAGATTTTTTCACTCGAATTTTAAGTCCACGATCGTGAGAGTACTGACATTCAAGTTGATGCGGGTCGAGGGGTTCTTGGGTGCCGTCACTGAGAAGCCAAAGGTCACGAGCGTTTGTAGAAGTGTGAAGGGCTTCAACGAAAAAAGGAGTGTCTTTTACTTCAATTTTTTTAGTTTCGTTTTTAATTTCAATGAAATAGCCATCGGTGCGCCGTCGAATGTGCTGATGAAAGGCTTTGATTTGAGCTTTGTGGGTGACCTCGATGCCGTTTGAAAGCCATTGGCCGTCTTCGTTTAAAGTCAGGGTCTCATGATCGACAAAGAGATTGATTTCTGTAGCCATCTCTGAAGGATCTTGCCATTTTTTAGGCGAGTGAGCTAGGGTGAGGAGCCATGAATCAGCCGTATTCTCCCGAAGTTCCCAAAGCCGGTCAGCTCACTTATGGAAGCTATCTTGAAGTAAATGCTTTGCTTTCATTACAGAAGCCAGAATCTTCGCCCCCGCATCATGATGAAATGCTTTTCATTATTATTCATCAAGCCTATGAGCTCTGGTTTAAGTTGATACTTCATGAACTAGATACGACCATTGAATTCATGGCTCAAAAAAAAATCCTTCGAGCCCAGCATTTCTTAAAGCGAGTGGTGGAGATTCAAAAACTCTTGGTTCAACAAATTCATATTTTGGAGACGATGACACCGATGGAGTTTTTAGCGTTTCGAGATCGGTTGAATCCTGCCAGTGGGTTTCAGTCGCATCAGTTTCGTGAGGTGGAGTTTATCGCAGGACTTAAGAATAAAGCTTACCTTAAGTTTTTTGAAAATGAGCCTGAAGCGAAGGCAAAGCTCGAGAAGCGATTGAATGGACCAGATTTAGCTTCTAGTTACAAGGCACTTTTAAAATCGACTGGCTACTCAGTGGATACGGAAGAATCTTTTCGGCAGTCTTTAATTGAAATCTATTCGAACTTAGAAAAAGACCTGCCGCTTTATTTACTTTCAGAAACGCTAGTAGATTTTGATCAGCATCTGATGACTTGGAGAGAGCATCATGTCAAAGTCGTCGAGCGGTTGATTGGGTTTAAAAAAGGAACGGGTGGTTCCACAGGAGCAGAGTACCTTCGCTCTACTTTGGGACAAAAGGCTTTTCCTTTTTTGTGGGAGATTCGAGCAGATCTTAAAAAAGGCTGACTCATTCTAAGTGAGAAATTCACCGGGATCGATTCAAGATTCTGTGTGCGAGGATTCAAACTCTTTTTTTAACCGAATCCGTGACTCGCGTCTTTTTTTTGCTTGCTCGTATCGTTTTTTTTCAAGCTCTGTTTGTGGCAGTACGGGAATCACAGGTTGAGGTTTTCCTTGATCGTTCACAGAGACAAAGGTTGTGTAAGCGGTGACACAATGGTGTCTTTCTCCGGTCAGCGGGTTTTCCACTTCAACGCGCACACCGACTTCCATCGAGGTTTTGTGAGTGTAGTTCACTTGGGCTTGCACTAGAGCAATATCGCCAGATTTTAAAGGTGCAATAAAATGAAGTGCGTCGACAGAGGCCGTCACCACAAGGCTTCGAGCGTGTCGTTCTGCTGCAATCGCAGCAGCAATATCAATCCACGACATAACGGTGCCTCCGAAGATAGTTCCAAGAGCATTCGTGTGTTGAGGCAAGACGATTTCGGTTTTGGTCACAGCCGATTCTGAAGGCGTTTTTCCAGTGATTTTTTTTGAACTCATGGCTTGAAGATAGCATCGCGATGAGACAGATGGCAGTGTTTTCATTGACTTGCGTTTTGAGTCAAAATCTCTCGAGAGGTAATGCGTACCGTCATAATCTTGACTTCTTTTTTTTGATTTATGGTTGAATGTTCTGAAAAAGTATTCCTATACTGAGGAAGAGTTCGGTGCTGAGTGCACGGTGAGGATAAAATCGAGCGTGGAAAAAAAATCTAAACCATCATCTAAAAACGGACCTCTGAGGAAAGAGAGTGGTCCTTCAAAGTCCCATGACCTTGAGTTGCGTGGAGAAGAAGAAAATGAAGGAGAAGCGCTCGTTGAAGAAGTGATTGCCCTCAGTGGTCTTCCGGACGAAGCGGCGCGAAGTGAGCTTGATGCCATTTTGCAGCATTCAAATTTAGATGATGATGATCTAACACTTGAAGATTTACGTCAGGCTTTAATTGTTTATCTTGAAAAGCAAATTGAATTGACCTCTCCGGATGGCCAAGAGCATTAGTCTTGGCCCTGTATTAATGCATCGCATTAAGTTTTTACAGAAAAGTTCCAGGGTGAAAATTCGGTAAAAATTCTTTTGCCGGGGGTGACTTTTCTGTGTGAGGTGTATACTGATAAAAGCAAGAGAGGCTAAACTCGGCATGGGGTTGATGTTTAGATGCTTGGAGGCCCAAACGGCATGATCATACCGCATAATCAAAAGCGTATTCCCGATCGATTGATTGAACCACAGACAGTAGGGTTCACACCAGAAACCCTTGCAACTGGAGCTCAGGGTTATATTCCAAACCCAGTGGTCATTGAGCAAACGCCTCGAGGCGAGCGCCAATATGATATTTACTCACGGTTACTTCTTGATCGTATTATTTTCTTAGGCACAGAAGTAAATGACACAGTCGCTAACTTACTTCTAGCTCAACTTTTTTTCTTAGAGTCTTCAGATCCGGATAAAGACATTCATTTTTATATTAATTCGCCAGGAGGCTCTGTCAGTGCGGGCTTGGGCATCTATGATGTGATGCAATTTATTAAGTCGGATGTTTGTACCTATTGTATTGGAATGGCTGCAAGCATGGGAGCGCTTTTATTGACCTCAGGTCAAAAAGGCAAACGCTATAGCCTTCCGAATAGTCGTGTGATGATTCATCAGCCCTTAGGCGGAGCACGCGGTCAAGCTTCGGATATTGAAATTCAAGCTAAAGAAATTATTTTTTTGAAACAACGGATCAATAAGATCATGTCAGAGCACACAGGACGAACGTTAGAAGAGTTGGAGAGAGATACCGATCGGGACCGTTACATGTCTGCGCAGGATGCGGTGGAATACGGATTGATAGATCAAGTCGTAGAGCGACGTTAGGAAAACGGAAGGACCTATGGACGGAAAAAAGTACGGAGATAATTTTGGTAACTTGTGTTGTTCTTTTTGCGGAAAGAGCCAACGCGAGGTAAAGAAACTCATTGCCGGACCGAGTGTTTATATTTGTGATGAGTGCATTGAGCTTTGTAATGACATCATTGCAGAGGAAAGCCAAAAGGATCATCTCACTCCAGGATCAGAAAAGAAAATCCCGAAGCCTGATGAGATCAAGCAATTCCTAGATCAGTACGTTATTGGCCAAGAGAAGGCCAAGCGAGCTTTGGCGGTTGCCGTTTATAATCATTACAAGCGTGTTCAATATCAAGAACAAACTAAGAAAAGCAAAGATGCGGTAGAGCTTCAAAAAAGTAATATTTTATTGATTGGGCCTACAGGAAGCGGAAAAACTCTCCTAGCTCAAACACTGGCTCGATTGCTCAATGTTCCTTTTGCCATGGCAGATGCGACGACACTCACTGAAGCGGGTTACGTGGG
>CAYLWK010000400.1:0-12516 GCA_964387255.1 uncultured Oligoflexia bacterium | reverse complement strand
TCGTCTCTTAAATCAGAGATTCCTTCAATTTTTTTATTTCGAACTAGATCCGCTATTTTTTCAATTAAACGTGCTTTATTAACTTGGTAAGGAAGCTCTGTGACAACTATCCGCTCACGATCTTTCTTATGAATTTCAATCTCAACTTTTGCTCGCATCGTGATTGAACCACGACCCGTCAAATAAGCTTTTTTAATGCCCTGATCACCATGAATAAATCCAGCGGTAGGGAAATCAGGTCCTTTCACATACTGAAGCATGTCTTGAGGTTTTAAATCTGGGTTATCAATTAAAGCCACACTGGCATCTATCACTTCACCTAGATTATGAGGTGGAATGTTCGTAGCCATTCCCACCGCAATTCCTGAACTCCCATTCACAAGAAGGTTAGGGTATTTTGCTGGCAAAACTTTTGGTTCCGTTAAAGAACCATCATAGTTGTCCCCAAGATCGACGGTCTCTTTATCTAAATCTGCAAGAAGCTCATTCGTGATCCTCTCCATGCGAATTTCGGTGTATCGCATTGCCGCAGGCGAGTCCCCATCAATGGAACCAAAGTTACCCTGGCCATCGATCAACGGTGCTCGCATGCTAAAATCTTGAGCCATTCTTACAATGGTATCGTAAACAGCAGTGTCTCCATGAGGGTGGTATTTACCAATCACATCCCCAACAACTCGAGCAGACTTTTTATAGGGTTTCCCATAAACGTTCCCAAGATCATACATCGCATACAAAACACGTCGATGAACGGGCTTTAGTCCGTCTCTCACATCAGGCAAGGCTCTTCCAATGATCACACTCATTGCGTAATCGAGATAAGCACCTCGCATCTCATCTTCAATCTTAATAGATTGAACATTTTTCGGAGTAAGATTTGACTCCTTTGGTGGCGTTGCTTCGCTCATGAACCTTTCCTCACCTCAACACTCCTGCCCTTAGAAACTTTATTACCATCGATACACCATCGATGCCCAAGTAAACCCACTTCCAAACGCAGCGGATGCTACAAGCTTGCCTCGCTGAAGACGATCTTGACGAATGGCTTCGCATAAACCTATGGGGATCGTAGCTGCCGTCGTATTGGCGTAATCCTGAATCGTGTTAAAAACTTTTTCATTTGGAATTTCTAAAACTTCAGCACACTTTTGGTTTATTCTTAAATTCGCTTGATGTAGCACAAAAAGATCAATATCAGAAACAGCCAACTTATTTGCATTTAATGCCTCTTGAATTGCTTCTGGCATTTTTTGAACCGCTTGAATAAAAACGGCTTTTCCGTTCATTTTCGGATAATGCATTTTCTGTTCCATCATGGCCACATTCATTCGCTCTTTTTCTCGATTGCCGGAACCCGGAGCTTGAACCCAAAGCTCCTCAGCAAACCGCCCATCTGAATGAAGGTGTGTTGAAAGCAAATAAGAATCTCTCTCTGGATCTTTAACTTCTGTGGCACTGAGCACAGCCGCACCCGCACCATCACCAAACAATACGGTGACATCTCTTCCTTCTGTAGAAATATCCAGTCCCTTTGAGTGAGTCTCTGCGCCCACAACTAAAGCATTTTTTATCATTCCATTTCGAATGAACTGATCAGCAATTGAAGCTCCATAAATAAAACCTGTGCACTGTTGCCTCACATCAATTGCCGGAATATTGGGCAACCCTAATTTTTTCTGTAAAAAACAAGCTGTTCCTGGAAACTCGTGATCTGGGGTCAAGGTTGCCAACAAGATCATGTCTATTTCTTCTTTAGGTACGCCGGAAGCCTCAATTGCTTTTTCAGCGGCCTCGAAGCCTAAATCAGAAGTGGAGGTTTCTGGATCCACCCAATAGCGTTGTCGAATGCCCGAACGTTGCTGAATCCACTCATCAGAAGTGTCCATCCACTTTTTTAAATCTTCGTTTTTATAACAATTCTTTGGCACAGCCATGCCCACGCCTGAAAAACGACTCCGAATCATACGTCTAAATTCCTTACTCTTAATGCATTTTCTTCGATAAATTGCCGGCGGGGCTCCACCTGATCGCCCATCAATACTGAAAAAAGACTATCGGCTTCAGCGGCATCTTCCGCCTTCACTTGTAATAAAACTCGCTTCTCTGGATCCATCGTTGTTTCCCATAATTGCTGCGGGTTCATTTCACCCAGCCCTTTGTAGCGCTGTACACTTGCTCCATTTCTTGCAAGCTCATTAACGGCATCTAAAAGTTTTTCACCAAACTCTACTTTCGTAGCTTTTTCCGATTTTTTTTCTTTTAGTTCATAGGGTGCTTTTCCAAGTTCATTCATCCCTTGATAGAACTTTTTCACTTCTTGATATTCAGGAGACTCCAAAAATGCTGATGTGATTGGAGTCGTTCGCTTCACTCCATGAACAACCGTATGAACTTCCGCGCTATAAGCTTTGTTTTCTTTGTCTTCTTTCATTTCATACAGACAATGAAAACGCTCTACTCTAATCTTTTTTGCTTGGGCATTTAAAAAATCTTCAACTTGTTTTTTACTCTTAAGTGACTTTTCTTCAAACCCTGCTTCAACTAACCCTTTTAAAATTCCAGGATGAACTTTTCTCGAAAGACGATCCACTGAACGCTTGAAAGAAGCTGCGGATTTTAGTCCCGCTACTAGTTTGGATTTTGAAATCAATTCCCCGGTAGCGTTTCGTATTTCACACGCCTCTAGCCCATAGGATAATAGTGTCTCTGCAAGATCCGCTTCATTTTTAATATAAACTTCAGTTTTCCCTTTTTTAAATTTATAAAGTGGTGGCTGCGCGATATAGAGGTAGCCTTTTTCAATGATGGGATGCATCTGCCGATAGAAAAATGTGAGCAAGAGTGTTCGAATATGGGAGCCGTCCACATCCGCATCGGTCATGATCACAATTTTGTGGTATCGAACCTTATTGATATCAAATCCATTTTTCCCAATGCCTGCCCCAAGCGCGGTAATGAGCAATTTAATCTCTTCAAAGTTCAACATCTTGTCAAAACGCGCTTTTTCGACATTAAGGATTTTACCTTTAAGTGGTAAAACGGCTTGAAACTTTCGACTTCTCGCTTGTTTAGCAGAACCTCCCGCCGAATCACCCTCAACTAAAAAAATCTCGCAATTCGCTGGATCTTTGTCCTGACAATCGGCCATCTTACCGGGCAATCCACTGAAATCTAGCGCCGTTTTTCGACGTGTTAAATCACGCGCTTTTCTTGCGGCCACACGAGCTCGCGCTGAATCAATGGCCTTTTGAATAATCTTTTTTGCAACTGAAGGGTTTTGTTCAAAATAATCCGTCAAACTTTCATAGACTAAGGCGTTGACGTACCCATCCACCTCACCGTTACCGAGTTTAGTTTTAGTTTGACCTTCAAACTGAGGCTCGGGAACCTTCACGCTGATCACACACGCCATACCTTCTCGAATGTCTTCTCCAGTCAGATTTTCTTTCATTCCTTTAGTTAAACCTGATTCAGAAGCATACCGATTCACAACTCTTGTCAGCGCCGAGCGAAAACCACTTTCGTGAGTCCCTCCTTCAACCGTGTGTATATTATTCACATAAGAGGAAACAATTTCAGAAAAAGAATCATTCCACTGAAGCGCGATTTCCATATCAACGCCTGACTTTTCACTGCGAAAATAAATTACATTCGAATGCAATGTTTGCTTAGACTTATTAAGGTAAGCAACAAATTCTGCGATTCCCCCTTTGTAGTGAAACTCATTTGTTTTAACGGGTTCTTGTCGCTCATCGTTCAGTTCTATTCGAATCCCACTATTTAAAAAAGCAAGCTCACGAAGACGGCTTGCCAATGTATCAAAATTGTACTCAACTGAATCAAAAATATCCGCATCGGGTTTGAACGTGACTTTGGTGCCTCGTTTATCCGTCTCACCCACTTCTTTCAAAGGGGCAACGGGCTTTCCTCTTTGATAGGATTGCTTAAAAACTTTGTTATTTTGTCGCACTTCCACGTTGAGTGTTTCAGAAAGTGCATTGACAACTGCGGCTCCCACGCCATGCAATCCCCCTGAAACCTTATAAGCGCCACCCTCTTCGTTGAATTTACCTCCAGCATGAAGCTTGGTAAAAACAACTTCAACTGCTGTGATGCCACTTGCATGCATCCCCGTTGGAATCCCTCGGCCATCATCACTCACACTCACTGAGTTATCAGGGTGAATAGTCACCGAAACAGTATTTGCAAATCCTGCCAAAGCCTCATCAATTGAGTTATCAACAATCTCATAAACACAATGATGCAAGCCTCGAACCGAAGTGTCACCGATGTACATCCCTGGTCGTTTACGTACGGCTTCCAAGCCCTCTAAAATTTTAATCTGGCCTGCGCCGTAGTCACCACTCATTTTTTTTCCTTGCACCTCATTCGACATAACTTTGTAAAGATACCCTTTAAGACGTGTTTATTAACTTAATGACTCACGCTTGGAAGATGGATTTAAAATCACATCATTTGTTTCTTTTGTTCTTAATCTCAACCCTTTGCTGAGTTGATTCGATTTTCGTTTTGAAACAATTCCATTTTCAATATCCCAGCTGAGAAAACCTGATTTCAATGACTCACTCAAAGCATCGCTCCTTACAGCACTCAAAGTTTCCATCACCGGATCCGTGCTTGTCACAAAAACCTGTAAATCTGTCTCCAACAAAAGTTCCAATAACTGCGCTCTTCGATGATCATCAAGCTCCGAAGAGAAATCATCCAAAAGCAATAATGGCCGAAGTCCAGTTGCCTCACGGTAAAGCTGAATCTCCGTTAACTTTAAACTCAGCAGCGACGATCGGATCTCGCCCTGTGAACCATAAGCCTTCAAAGGCTGGTGAGATAAAGGCTTACCGAACCAAAAACCCCAGTCATCTCGTTGAGGCCCCACCAATGTCCTTCCAAGCTGTACCTCAGCAAATCGAAGTGATTCACACGCCGTTAAAAAATCCGATAGTAATTGTTCTATCGAGGGGAGAGACCCTTGTCCAGTGAAATGGATTGTAGATAAGTCTCTGTTTTTATTTGAAGAGTTGTGATCTCGCCTTACCCATTGGCTTTGATACACGCAGTGCAGCGGCTTTTGATTTGGTGCAATTTTACTCATGACTTGAGGGTGACGTTCGTGAATCTTCTGGAGGTGGTTTAAACGAGCACTGGTGAGCTTAGCCGCTTCTTGTCCCAACTGCTCTGTCAGTCCTTGGTAAAGGGTTGTATCTCGCGGAAATCGACCTTCTAAGCCTTTCAAATACGCGTTTCTTTGATCTAGGATTTTTTCATAACGCTTCAATGCCAGTAAATAAGTCTTACTTTGACTCGCTAAAGTCTGATCTAAATACTTTCTTCTGTTTTTAGGCTCCCCCTGGATCAAATCATGATCAGATGGGTTAAAAACAATCACGTGCATTCCACATGCATGTGCATAGCTTGAATCTTTGAATTTTTGACTCAAATATTGAGTCGACGAAGCATACGCTCGATCATTAATCCAAGCACGTCGACGCACTCGATTTTGAATGCCTCGATGAAGCTGTACTTTCAGCTCGGTTTCCCAAACAGCATCACCTTCATCTTTGGTGGATAACTCACAACCAATTTCACTTTCGGCTTGCTCATCACGAATCAAGGCATCGTTTCGTGATGATCGAAAGGATCGTAACAACGAAAGGTACCCAAGTGCTTCAAGGATACTGGTTTTCCCTTGACCATTTTTTCCTATCAAAAAATTAAGAGAAGGATGAGGCTCAAAGCTGAGGTTCTCAATGTTACGAAATTGGCGTAGCCAAAGTTTTTGAACTAGCATTCAATTAAATTCGCATCGGCATGATGATGTAATTATGATTTTTCGAATCAGAGCCTTGTAATATCCCAGGAGAAAGACGGTCATTGAAATGAAAATCGAGTTGTTCCGTCTCAATCACCGAAAGACAGTCAAGAAGATACTTCGCATTAAAGCCGATATCCACCGGGTCTCCGTCGTACTGAATCTCTAGTTCTTCAATTGCATCTCCCATGTCAGGATTGCTCGAGCTAATCACCAAAAGATTTGGTTGAAATTGAAGTTTGATCCCTTTGCTTTTTTCATGAGCCAAAAGACTCACTCGACGCAAAGCTGATTGAAATCCCTCTCGTGGGATTTGTGCTTTTTTTGTAGCATTCTTTGGAATGACTTGTTTGTAATCAGGATATTCCCCTTCAATCAATCTCACAAAAAGAAATGTTTGAGCTGTCTTTGCAAAAAAATAACCTCGATCAAAAGACAGACCAATGGTTTCATTTTCTTCATCTAAAAGTTTTTTTAATTCCGACAATCCTTTTTTAGGAATGATCATGCCTCGTTTGAATTCAGGTAAATTTAAAAAGACCTCTTGATCAACAAATGACAAACGATGTCCGTCTGTTGCTGTCATTCTCATTAAGTTATTTTCAATCTTTTCAAAATACACTCCATTGAGATGATAGCGGGTCGCATCGGTAGAAACAGCAAAAGCTGTTTGATGAATCATTGAAGAAAGTGCTTTGACGTTTGCTTCATAATAAGTCTTTTCCTCAAACTCCGGCAAAGCAGGATATTCTTCAGCTGACAGACTCACGATATTAAACTTTGACTTTCCACATAGAAGCTCAATCCAATCGTTATCCTTAGTTCGAATATGAAGCTGTGTGCTTGGAAGCTCTTTTACGATATCTAAAAAATGTTTTGCTGAAAGGGTGAGTTTTCCCTCATCAGCATCCACCACAGGAATGGTGATTTTCATTCCCACTTCCAAATCGGTGGCTGAAAGCGAAAGAGCTTGGTCTTTAACTGAGCAAAATATATTGGAAAGAATTTGAACAGTGTTCTTTTTCTCAACAACGGATTGAATATGCTGAAGAGCGCTTAAAAGTTCATCTCTTTGTACAGAAAACTTCATAACCTCCCTCTTCTCTCTATTGCTCTTCTCATAAACCTTAATTGAAGAAAAGCGAAATACCCCCTCTCTTTAAGAAGAGGTTATTAATATAAGATAGTAGTAGTAGGGCTGGTGGATAAGTGGATAACTCACTTAAATTTATGAAATCATTAGAAAACCACCGGTGGATAACTGGTGGAAAACTCGGTGGATAACTTTTTACAATTGTGGATAACTTTTCGAAGACACGCAGGGTCATGCACTTATCCACCAGTTATCCACCAAGTTTGGTGGATAACTTTTAGTAGTTGAATCTTTAAATCAAATCACACCTCAAAACAGCCCCTTTAATGTCTAAAAATCATGAGTTATCCACCAAAACCAATGATTTAAGTCGCCCTTATTAAATACACAGATCTAAATGATTTTTGGTGGATAAGTGGATAACTCACTTAACTTATGAAAATCACTGCTTAAAAAAAAATATTTCTGGTGGATAACCTGGTGGATAGGCGGTGGATAACTGGTGGATAACTTTTTTTATCCACCAGTTATCCACCAGGTTATCCACCGACTTATCCCCAAATTTTGAATACTTGGTGATTGAACTCAAGCGATTTGATGAGCTTTTAGTTAAACTGTCGAGACTTCATCTTCCTCTGTGGATAACTGACCAAAACCTGGGGGAAAACTCCCAAACTCCTGGTGGATAAGTCACGAGTCCATTTTTTGTAGGGGGCGAAGGGGTTTTCCTCTGATAGAAGTTCTAAGCGAACTTTGTAAAGCACTGTCTTGGGATAGACTGATTGAGTTGAACCACTCTAGACTACCAATCTCGCAATCGTGGTAGAAGGTTTCCCGTCGAGTTTGTTTGCCACACATTCTGAAAATCCCAATTCACAAATTGAGATGACGTCGTGTTGTTTTCATAAGTGCCAGGAGGCATGCTTGACGCAACAAGGAGAGTGTTTGTTCTTGAACAGTTCTGAGGGGATTGACCCTGGAGCTCAAAGGTACAGATCGCATCTGCACTAAAAGTGTTGTTTGAGAACGTATCTAAACCACCTGATACGTCCATATAATCTCCTACAAAGAGTTCATTTTGCGTAGCACCCCCTCCTTCAATGATCAAACTTCCCGTCGAAAAGCTGTCTTGGATACTATTTGAAGGATCGGATCCTCGCAAAAATCCAATGAATGGACTTGATCTTCGCATACTTGAAAAACCAGGCGCTTCTAAGGAAATATCTAGCGAAGAGTAAACACGTTGAATAATATAGGGCCTTAGGTTGTGCCCTGAAATGGCTCCAAAAACTCTTGTAAATGCTCCAGTAATCTCGTGACTTGAGATACCGGCAGTTAAATTAAAGCTTCCAGAGATCAACGAATCGCGTATTGTTGAATTGAAAAAACTACGTGCGAACCCCGAAGCGTACTGCACTCTTCCTTCAAGATTTATCTCTACCTGAACTTGTTCGACAAGACTGTGATCAATGAGAGTTGCCAAACCATAAAACTGGGATCCCTCCCACCTTTGGGTATCATAGTGGATCCCTTGGACTCGTGCTTGTAGGAGACGAGACTCCTCTAAAGCATCACTGATTCCAAAAAAGTCGCTGAGCCCTGTGATATTGGTATCTAGTACTTTGATCTGAGTTAGTTTGGAATGACTGATTGATCCTGAGACTCCGCTTGCAACATCAGTTGAATCAAAGCTGCTTCTAGAAATGGTGACGTTTTTAATAAGCGTTTTGGAATGAACACTTCCCGCTAATGTTCCACCTGCGCTTGTGCTCACCAATGTTGCGCTTTCTATTATAAGATCTGATACTTGGCTTCTTCGAAGTTGATGGAATAGTCCAATCGACCCTCGCCGAATGCCTAGCTGATTAACGCCATTCTCAATTTTGAAATTAGACAACGTTTTTTGATTTCCATCAAAAGATCCTTGAAAGCTTTTGTACTGAAGACTAATCGGCTCTATTGTATCCCCTTGGAAATCAATGTCATTTTCGAGCCTAAAAACCTGATGGGATGCCTGATATCTTGGATTGGTAGCAATTAACTTAAGATCTTCAGCTGAACGAATCAAAAAGGGTCGAGCCTGGGTGCCTTTTCCACTGAGCCTCATCGGTGTTGTGATTCCTCTAAGGTCTTTTAGAAACCACTGAATCGGTAGTTGATCACCTTCAAAGTGCCAAATATCATTTCTCCCATTTGCGTTGCTTAGAGTGCGATCCCACCTGCTCAAGGGGAGTTGAGTAGGATGTAAGAATTCTGATTTGGTATTTGCCTGTCTAATATTTAAACTTGATTGGCTTGAGCACGGCTGTATGCCTGGATCAGAAATTGAATTATCGCAAACGGTGTCAAGTGATGTCCATAGTTCCTCAGTTTGAATGTTGACATGACCACTACTGGAGGAGTTCCCCTGAATTAATCCTAAGATGAGACCGTTTGAGCCGTTTGAAATCCCTTGAACGTTTCCAATTGAAAAAGAATTTCTAATCTCTAAGTGAGTAGCTTGAATGCTTCCAGAAAACCCTCCTGTGGCGTTATCGCTTGTGTCTGGATAAATGGATGAGACATTTCCAGAATTGTAAGAGTTATGGATATGGATGTGTGAAACTTGAACGAGCCCCAGCAGTCCGCCCACAAAACTGTCCCCATCAATCCTACCTTTGTTTGAGGAATTTAAAATGAATATTCGAGAGTCTGGGGTGTTTGATTCGACCGAACCAACAAGTCCTCCCACACGACTTGAAACGGTGCCTTCCTCTGCTTCAATCGAAGCCGCATTAGAAGAATGCAAAATTATAGCTTCTTGGCTAATGATTCCGGCAACGATTCCCCCAATGCGTTCGCCTTTACTTTTGATAGAGGCTTCACTTAAAACATGGGAATCGGAAATAATCGAGTCTTGTAGCCAGCCGACGATGCCTGCTGATGCTGTGGAGTTTTCAATTTGTGTTGAGAGGATGTGGGCTTTAGTGACTATCCGTTTAATCGATCCGTTGACTTGAAAATTAGTCAACCCCGAACAATCTGCTCTGCATTCGATCCTTCCCGATAAGAAGACTTCTTCAATGGCTGCTTGGCTTTGATTTGCTAAAGCTGCAGCTACAGGAGCTTGAATGTCGAAATCAAGCAGTAAGAGGCGTCTGATCACTGATGAGTTTCCTAGAGATGAGAAGAGTGCTTTTTGTCCGCTATTGCTTCGAATAAAGAGATTCCTAATTTCAAATCCATTTCCGTCTAAAACGCCTCCAAAACTTGTAATGGGAGCCCATCCAGAACCCGACTGATAGTTGTTGTCATTGGCATTGACTTCCAAATCCCCATTGGTGTCTGGATCTGCAAGATCAATGTCATTGGCTAAAACAAAATGTAAATCTGTAGTTTCACTTAATGATCGAACTTGATTTAGTTGATCGGGAGTACAAATTAGATAAGGGTCTGAAGCTTCGCCTAAGCCCCCTCCAAAGCCTTCGTTGGCCGTTCTTGATCTCACTTGTATTGTTTCACACCCAGAGTAGGGTCGAAAAAGTTGAGCGGTTGCTGTGTTGATCTGATTCTCTTGGTTTTGATGAGTCACCATCAATTGATAGGAACCAGCTTGTGAGGATTCAAAGACGACGGTTGCCTTCCATCTTCCAGACTCACAAGACGTCATTGCAGTCACCGAGTCCCCGAGCACCTTAATCCGTATGGGTTGTCCGTTTTCTCCACAGTCTCCGGAGAACACTTTTTTCCAGCCAATTGGATGGATTGCTTGGTGAGACTCTTTGAAAGAAGGTGAATCGATTGAGATCGAAATGCTTGGATCCGAGTTGTTCTTATTCTGAATGGGGCTCGGTAGGATGCGGCTTAAATTAGGTTTGCAACCCGATAGCATAAGTCCCGAGAGACTAGTCACAAACAATACGATAGAGATGCTTTTTACCTGTGTTTTTATGAGCTGCATGAGCTCTGGATCCCCCAAAAGTCGACTAAGAAATATCCTTAATTGAAATGCAAGCTATAGGCCATGGTGCAGACGCTAGATCAACCGCCGAGCCCAAAGCATAGAGTGGAGTGAAATGAAGGGAGTTGCACAGAATCGATTTGAGGCGTGTGAGGGGTGGTTTTAACGCTCCCGAACCCTTAGACTTGTAAAATTCGATGCATGATAGCGATGAACATAGATGAACATAAGTAAGGAGGATGTCAATTTAGGTCACGGTGTCGTTTTATTGGTCAGCCAATAGTCTGAAAGAGATGTTCTTCGAAACAATTCGGGGTGTGTCAGATGAGACCTGTTTAGGCTTTTTTCACACGTCAATCAGTTACTAGACAGTGATTCAAAAATAGTTCTTAATTTCAATGATTTAAAGTTGGCCTCAAGATTGCAGTTTCTTACTCATAAGCGTTTAAAAGTGATTCGCGGGGAGACTCTGAAAATGAATACGAAAGTTAATCTAAAAAATTGGAATCGGAACAAACTTGCATTTTTAGTTTTAAGTGCCGGTTTGATGCTTCAACCTTCGTTCGTGAACGCTCAAGACGGAACCCCCGAGGGGCTTGAGGATTTTGAAAAAGCAGCTTGTAACGCAGCAGCAGTCGGTTGGTTTGAAGAAAGAAAGACGATCATAGAAGAACTTAAAGAACGCGAAAATGAAGCTGATACAGCAATTCGAGGCTTAATAAATTATCTAAATCAAAACAACGACGACCGCACTGAGCTCACAAGCGTTCAAAAAGGACGACTCGTGCAGTTTCTCATCACTTCACCAGGTGCCATTCCAAAGCTACAAGAGGTTAAAAAACTTTACGAAGCTTATAGAAAAAAGAATTTGAATAAAAAAGATTTTGATTTGAAAATGAAAATGTTTCGATCTTATTTTAAAGAAAATGCAGGCAAGCAAATCAGCAATGATTTTTTTAGAGCGTTAAAAGCATTCAACCCCTCTTTGGATCAGAGTGCAATGGAAGAGACGTTTTTAGTGGACGGTCTTTATCAAACCTTTTTAAGTGAAGATCAGATGTCGGTAGGCACAACTCAAACGACACTTAATTATGGAGAGTTTAATCAATCTCCGATAGGAATCAAAATTGAAGAAAACAAAACGATCATTCGATTTCCCAAAAAATCAGCACCTGCTGGAACCTATGAAGTGCGAAATACCGTAAAAGAAAATGGTTCGCGGGAGATCACCTTGGTGGTCATTGATCCTAAGAATCCAACAGACCCATCAGACGATCTCGTTGACATTAAAGTTTTTAAACCTTTTGAAGACGATGGGCTGATTCAATTAAAAATTCGCTTAGCAGAAATCGAGGCAGATATGAAAACTTGTTTTGATGCCAAAGGTGAATCAGAGTCAGCTTACTCAAGCTTGACGGATGAAAACCGAAAAAAGCTAGAAGAAGCAATCGAAAGTATTCGTGATCGTGAGAAAAAATCGGGTTCTTCTAGACAAGCAAAATAGAATCGTTCATTAGAGTTGATTTTGGATTTCTTGAACTGAATCGACAATCTCTTCTTTGCCTTGATCTAAGCCTTTTTCAATCTTGGTGCAGGCATGAAGAACGGTTGTGTGATCTTTTCCACCGAAATATTGACCAATTTCTCGATAGC
>CAYLWK010000399.1:0-2831 GCA_964387255.1 uncultured Oligoflexia bacterium | reverse complement strand
TGAGTGAATAGCCTTTATCAGAACTTGTCTCAGCCCTTTTTCAGTCGAGGGAGTTGTGTTTAAGGTGGTTTTCTTTTGGGCGTCGATTTAGACTAAGATCATGCTTTTTAAGCGTCTTCCTGTGGGGTTAGTTTTATTTCGAAGTCTTCCAGTGATTGGTATTTTAGTTGCGTTGGGAGTCTCGGCGGTAGGAGTGTTTCACCCTCAGCCTGGGAAAAATCTCTGGCAAGCAAGTTTTTCGGCCTATCAGGATTACTTCTTTTCACTTCGCTACCCACCGATGGTCTGTAAGAATCGAGTTCAACTCACAAAAGACCAGTTGCGTGAGTGTGATGCTTATGGTCAACGACGAACAAGCACACTACTTTTTCTCATGGTTCCATGGATCATTGTGATGAGTCTTTTTATTTTTATGTGGAAAAAAGGTGTTTCAATTTATCAACGGGCCTTTGAAACACTGAATGATTCAGAGTGTTTTTATGGATTTGGGAAAGTGATTGAGATGACACCTCCCCGAGCACCCGTTTTATTTTTTATCTTGGGACTCCAATCCGTGTTTGTCGAAACCGAGCAAGGGAAAAGAGGCGTCTTATGGCTTTCTCATTCTCAATCGGTTCCTGAAGTTGGACGGCGTGTGGTTTTGTTTCGTTGGGAGCCATTTCAGAAGGAAAAGGGGTTAGTGAAGAATTTTTTAGGGATGGAATATCATCCAGAATTGAAAGTCTTTATGGGTTCTTCGTCGTGAACAGATGTCAGTTTAGAATGAGCTTAAAAAAGGTTTTGAAAAAAGCGTTTTATAGTAATTGAATTCGGGGTCAGAGGGTTGAATTTGAGGGTCTTGAGAGAAGAAAAAGACTTGTCGTGAGTTTGAAAGTGATATTTCAATGAGGATAAAATCAGCATCGATCACTTTGGATCTATCAAAGCGCTCCTGTAGAGAATTAGCCCAAATGGCAACAGTTTGATTCAAGTTGGAGTCAACATCCGTAAAGTCCAAAAAAAATGAAAGTGCTCTGCGATGGGGTGCTTGAGGTCCTTCGATGGTATCCACTGAGTAACGGGTAGTACGGGAAGCTTGGCGAAGTCGCTTCAGGAGGGGTTTTTCAACTGTTTTTAGATAGCGACGAAGACTTCTTTCAGTAGTAAATCGAACTGCTGGTTTTACCGGTAAGACTCGTGTGCCAGTTTCAAGGAATTCTCGGGTAAAAAGAGGCTCATTCGGGCGGACGACTTTTCGTCCTCGTGCTTTTAACTCAACATAAACGTCTTCGACCACAAAGTCAGTGATCTTATAGCTTCGATGAACCACCCCATTTCGATACGGCAAGACTTCAACTCGGTATCGACGTTCCACCCAGGCTTCAAGGGATCGAAGTTCGTAAAGGTAGCCCAAAAGTGAGCGTTGCACTTGAGGAGAATCAAATTTTTGAGAGTTGCCCTGTCGTATCAAGTCGCCTTCGAGGCGTTTGAGGGCCTGATCTTGTTCTGGAATCAGTTCTCGTAAACGCTCTACGCGCTGCTCTAGGGTAAGTGCTTTTCGAGCAATTCGAAGTGGAATCTGGCTCAGTCTAGCGGGAGTAGCGTGATCCTCAATCTTGCCACGACAGGTAGGATCGGTCTCGTTTGCAGAAGAGGGTGTTGATCCTAAAGAGGCGATCAGAATCAAGCTTAAGATGAAAGGCGTCGGTGGGTATGAAATTGAAGGGCGCCAAGCGAGGAAGAGCTTTCTCAAGAGAAAAGAGCGCCGAAACAGATGACATAAACTAAAAAAATCAGGAATTACTCCCATGCATCTCGTTCCCCCGAGAAAAAGCATAGCAGGAGAAAATGAACTCTCCAACTAAAGGGAGGTCTAAATTTTTTAAGATTCATGTTAAATCATAGGCAACGATGTCGGAATCTCAATCGAAGTTCACACACCTTCATACACACTCGCAGTACAGTTTGCTCGAAGGGGCGATTCGCATTCCTGAGTTGATCGAACAGGCTCAGACCTTCGGGATGAGCTCAGTCGCATTGACGGATGCTAATAATCTGTATGGAGCGATTGATTTTTATTTTGCAGCGAAGAAAGCTGGCATTAAACCGATCATTGGGTGTGACCTTTTTTTTACTCATGATTCCCGAAAAACTGCCTACACGGTTCAAGGTGGGGGGCCGAAAGTCACCCAAAATTTAAAACCAAAGTATTTTCGTTTGATTGTGCTTTGTCAAAATCAAACGGGGTATCAGAATCTGTGTCAGATTCTGACGCACGCTTACACCGATGCGCCGGAGATTCGTCGTGGAGAAGCTTCAGGTCCTCGGGCACTTTCGGATCGAGAATTGGTGGCCAAGTACTCAGAAGGGTTGATTGTCTTGAGTGGGCACTTGAGGAGTGATTTAAGTTATTACTCGATCGTCCAAGACGATGATGCGTTTGACGGTGCTGTGCAGTGGTTTCAAAAAACGTTTGGGGATCGGTTTTATTTTGCTCTTGAGGATAATGGGATTCCCGAGCAGATCGAGTTAAATCAAAAGCTTTATCAATTAGGGAAAGAAAAGGGAATTGAGTGCGTTGCAACGAGTAATTGTCACTACCTAAGACCAGAGGATGCTGAGGCTCAGGAGGTGCTTGAGTGCATTGGCGTAGGTAAAAATCTTGACTATGAGCGACCCTCAAGTTTGGTGCCAAGGCAGTTTTATTTTAAGTCACCTGATCAAATGTTTCAGGCGTTTGAGACCATGCCGGAGGTGTGTGAAAACACGCAAAAAGTGGCGGATCGATGTGACTTAGAATTTCAGTTTGAAGATGCGCAAGGAAAGCAAATTTATCACCTTCCAAACTTTCG
>CAYLWK010000398.1:0-4937 GCA_964387255.1 uncultured Oligoflexia bacterium | reverse complement strand
CCCCGGTTAGATTGGTTCAATGTTAGAAACTGAAGCAATTCTATCCGGTTACATCTTTATGAGGCAACGGGGTTACCAACACCCCGCAGCTCGGTAACATCTAATTTGACCCTTATCGTGGGCTTGGCCTTATTTTATTGATGGTTTACTTTTCCTGGCTTGCGGGAGACTGGAGCTTTTTCAAAGGCCGCTGGGACGTGGGGAACTATCTAGCGATCGCTCAAAATGGCTATGAATATCACCCATGCACTGCTGAAACTAAAAGCGAGTGCGGCACAATCGGATGGTTTCCAGGCTGGCCCCTGCTCCTTGCTTTTTTTCGTCTTCTCGGTTTCGACTTAAACACTGTCGCCAAACTCCTTCCAAGTCTTTTGTTTCTAGGCGGAATGGTTTTAACGGAGCGCTGGACTCGTCAACTTAATCTAATCCCAGAGCGAAAACGTTTTTATCTTTCTTTTTTAGTCTTTTATCCACTTAGCTTTTATTTCGTCACAGCTTTTCCCTACAGTCTTATTTTTTTTCTAGCCAATCTCTATCTCTTGGTTTTTTACTCAGATCCAAACACTCCGCGCTTTTTTAAACTTGGACTGATTGCTTTTGGGATTTCTTTGACCTACCCCACCGGAGTGCTCTTTTTACTCATTCCTTTTGGGTACTACAGCTTTCAATGGATGACTTCCAAGAGAAAAACACTCTCTAGTAAGTCATCTATCGCTCGATCTCTTTGGCCATACCTTCAAAAAAGTGCTCTCTGCGCACTTCCATTCATTCTAGGGCCATTGATCTATTTCATTTATTTAGGCGTGAAGTTTCAAAACCCCATGGTTTACTTTGAGTTTCAATCTCACTTTAATCGCACTTTTGGAAACCCTTTTACGATTATCTACGGTGCATTGTTTCATGCACCGACTACTGAACGGAATTTTCTAAGTTGGTTTTTAGTTATTCTCGCACTGGGAATCGATCGGGCTTCACTGAGAAGATTTCCAGAACTGAGCTTCTATTTTTTTGCAGCTTTTTTATTTTCACCCGCTACCGGAACTACAGAAGCCATCTTCCGGCATTCCTTACTTTGGTTCCCTCTTGGTATTCTCATCGCTTCCAATCAACGACCTCGCTGGATTCAGTTTCTCATACTCCTATTGAGCGGAATTATGATGACTGCTTTTTTTGTGCCAAGATTTATGAATGGCCTTGTGATTTAAAAAAAGCTCGTGCCATTGCAGTGACAAATCTTTGCGACACCTAAAAAAGTTCTTTTGGCTGTAAAGAAAACTCAAATTCAAGGTAAGAGCTCCCACGAGGCGCTTTCCCATAACGATCTAAGTACTCTTCATATGATACTCGAGTTCGTGAGTGAATCTGGATCACACTATTCATTTGAATGGTCTTCCCAGAAGCTTTCACAGCAAGGGTGTCGCCAGAACGAGGCTCAGAAGTAGAATTCACAGAGTCTATTTCAAGAAATGGAAGTGCCACATCTCGATTCGAACCTAAGTCAAGCTCAGATGAAATAAAATATAATCCGGACTTTTTCGGGTTAATTCGCCCATTCAAGCTAGATGAATAATAACTCTTCAACGACTTCCCTTCTGATGCAAGTTGCTCTTTGGTAATGCCATACGACTGAAAGACTGAGAGCCATTCAGGTCTTTCAGTCTTCCCACTAGATTCAAATTGGTCCCATTGCCGAACAGATCCAGCCCTCAAAGCATCATTTAATCGATCCGGTATCCCTTTATGTCGATAGTAAACTCGATAAAACCCCGGGTTTAACTGAGGGGTTTCAAGTGTTTCCGTCGAATAAAGAACTCCTACCAAAACGGGGGACAGAAGAGAGGCTTCGTTAAATTCACGCAGATTCTTTTGATCGAAGATCATCTCACTTGGAGCAAAACTGACCGTCCGATAGGCTTGAAAATTGCCTTTTTCATTGAAAATATAGCGCTCCACACCCTCTGCTTGAGAGGAAAATATTCGAGCATCTTGAGCCTGCTGCAACTTAGGATCTAATTCAATCGAAGTAATGAGGGCATCTCTTCCTGGAACCTGAGATTTCGCTAAACGAAACCCTATGAACTTTCGAAAGGACTGGCGATTTTGAGCAAATCGAAACTGTGAACGAAAGGCAATCAATGCCAACTCTCTACTCGCGCCTTGGGCAAACGTAGCACCTTTCACTACCCGGTCGTCTGCGTGCCACTCAACTTCATTCAACGCTCCCAGCTCAATCTCCTCTAAGGATCTCTTTTTGATGACCTTCTCAACCTCGTCTTTGAACTCATTCAAAATCTCATGATAGTTTAGCTTCGAAACGAGTGGCTGAAATGGAGAAATCGTCATTTCCCCTGCGTTGCCAACAAGGCCTTGCACACCAAAAACCGAGGCTAAGGCGGGATTCAGTGAATCAACTGCCTTCATTTGGTCAGTTAAAATTTCAACTTCTTGCATTTGATTTGAACCTACAGAGGCTGCAATTTGCTGGGATTCCCAAGGATAAAGATTTTCCTCTGAATCTCCTAAGGAGGCTCTTACAAACTCAGCTTCTGTTGGAAGTCGCATCCCCACCCAACGCGCATAGCCTAACGCTTCGTCATAGGTCATTCCTGTTGCTGGAAATTGGCCTAATGACTTTCGCACTTTTTTCTTTTCGTCATTGACATATTCATCAACTTCTTCATAGGGGATCGCCCATTTCACCACTTTCTTAGGATCAGAGCTATTCCAATTGGCCTTAAAATAGGCAAGCGGATCAAACTTTTTTATTAAAGGAAAAAGCTCAGTGTCTTCTTTGCCTGCATGCTCGGAACTTTTTCTTAAAGCCTCAAGCTTTTCGTTCATGTAGGATTCTACTTTTTGGTTTCGATCTTCTGGATCCCACCAGTGGAATGGTGGTCGAGCGTTCATTGTTTTTAAATATTCAGCATACTGAGCATTTGTGACCTCATAGCGTCCAATCCGAAATTCAGGCACCCTTTTGGTTTGCGCTCCCAATTCGCTAAGCACGGTTTGGATTAAAAGCCGGGACATCCTCTCATTCCTAGGATCCACCACTTCAAACAATCTCGGCACGATGTCTACCGGCGTTCCCAGTTGAACTTTACCTTCCGGAATCGACACTAGTGTAAACGCCACTTCCGGCCTCGCCTCCTGAGCGTAACCATTCGCAGAAATCATCCATCCAAGGCACATCAAAAAAGAAATTTGTTTTATTGTTTTCACTAAAAAGCCCCTTACTTCCCGACTCGGGTAATCAGGAGCTATCAGAAACTTGAATAAGTTGTCAAATCAAGCCACTTCAGCACTCGATAAATCTAGTTAAGTCTCAACGAACCTGATGAACGCGTTCGTAAAAAACAAACAAAAGCTGATCCTCTCGTCTCAAGTGGAATGGATGCACTGTCATTGGTTTGACATTCCCACTAAATAAAAACCCTCACATCAAAAATAAAATTGGTTTAAACTAAAATCCTAAAGGAAATTCGATTGATTCACGGAAGACTCACTCGCACTATTAAAATCAATGTTTTCTGGATAAAAAAGATTGCTTGGTGCATCTTTATGATTTCGCTTTTCGTTTTGTCTCCGAGCATTTTAGCTCAAAACGAACCCTCACGAGTGGGCTCCATCTTAAAACTGGTCGATGATCCCGGAAAGTATTTTGAGGTCATTGACGAAGCTACCAACGACACTATCGAACTCACGACTCAAGCTCCGTTTGAAGTGATTGGAACCGACGAATGGGCTTATCGGATTGAACTAAATGATCCAAAAACGGGAAATACAAAAACCTATAAAATTGGAAAAACAACCCTGGAAGATTTTATTAAACGGGGTTCTTTTGAACATCCAGAATTCGAAATCCCCGCTGCAGATCTCTACACCTATGATCCAAAAACAGGAGAAAAAGGGAAGGTCGCCCAGGTCAAGGGAGAAAGAGCAAGAGTGCTTTATGATAACCCGAACGACACTTGGTCTGTGGTCATCCGTGTGGGCAATTCTGAACCTTATCGCTACTATCTCATGGGAAGAGAAAGCCTGAACAAACACCTTACCTTGGAACTCGTGAAAAAGATTCAAGAGCAAAAGCCGGTGACGCCACCTTCCGCAGAAGACCCTGAGCAATGTCAACCTCAGGATCAGAAAAAGAAGCCTCTCGAAGAGGCCATTCAAAAAAATGAATCCAAACCAGCGGCTTCTCGAATTCCAATTCCCAAACGTGATCAAAACTGGACCTATGAGGCGGCAAGTGACTTCATTGCTAGGCAAGACTTTAGCCCAGCTCCTACCCTCATTTCTCGAGAGGACTGGGGCGCTCGAACACCAAAGGGAATGTCCCCTATGAATGGCGTCAACGGCATTGTGATTCATCACACTGCCTCCCCTATAACTCAGTCAGCTAAATCCATTCAAGATTTTCATATAGATCGAAATGGTTGGTCTGACATGGGTTATCACTATGTGATTGGTAAGAACAGTGATGGAGAATGGGTGGTTTTTGAAGGCAGAGAGGAAAAGTTTCAAGGTGCTCATGCAGGTCGAAGTTCTCGCAATGGAAATCTCAATCCACATCAAATCGGAATTGTAATCGTCGGAAATTATGCACAAAGAGACATTAATAATTTATCAGGTTATTCCGCAACTGCTCAGGAATTTGAAAGACAACCCTCCCCGCAAGCAGTAGATCAACTCGGTAGACTCATCACAGATATCCAACGTCGCCATCCCACCGCCACAAAAGTTTACTCTCATGGACTCGGCGATTCTGGCTTTGCAATCAACCCAGGCCACACGCTCTGCCCAGGACCGGGTTGTCGACATATTATTACTGGCATGAGATCAAGATTTCATAGGGAGTCCAACAAGTGATTAAAAAATCTAAGTCCTCCATCCGACTTTTTGGTGTAGCCGCGACGATTACCATCCTAAGCCTCTCT
>CAYLWK010000397.1:0-12887 GCA_964387255.1 uncultured Oligoflexia bacterium | reverse complement strand
AGAGTTCTTGGAAAAATCCTTAGCAAAGCGGGTTGTATCCATTGAAACGTTTGCGCAGTGGGGAGGGAAACGGTTTTCTGGCTGGGAAGTTGAAAAACGTCGTTTTGAGATGCTGGGTGGACGCTGCATTGAAGCACAGCCAGTGAGCTTAGAAAAAAAAGGCGCTCAAGCGTATGAGTTTCGAATTCGAGATGATAGCGGTGTACAGATTCTTAAAGTCAGTCGTGTGATTTCTGCCGGTCCGTTTTATGAAGGAACGGGAGTGCGGGAATATCCACCTCAGTCTAACTTATACGAATTTGAACAAACAGCTCCCGTGATCAAAGAAGAGAGTGTTGAGGATTGGGTGTCGGAAAAAGCGAGAGCCGAATCTCTGGCAACAAAGATCACTCGAGCGTTAGTCACAGATTTAGGAGATCAAAAGGAAGTGATTGCAAAAAAAGGGCGGCGTTCTCGACTAGCTCTTCAGGCAAACCTCGAGCATCAAGCGCAACCCTTCACTCCTTCGTTTCGAGGCAAGTGGCTTGAAGAAGAAGATTTAGCTCAAATTCAGGCATTTGAAGGCACTCCCAAGAAACTGCATCAAAAGAAATTGATTGCCTCATTAGAATGTATGGAATCGATTGCTTGTGATCTTTGTGAGCGAGCTTGTCCGGTGGAGGCCATTCGAATTGATCGAAAACAAAACCAATTTTTATTTGAGGATCAGTGCATTGGGTGTGGAGCGTGTGTTGTTGCTTGTCCGTCTCGAGCCGTGACGATGCTTGAGGAAAAAGAAAAGGAAGCTCAATCCGATTTAGTATTGCCTTGGTTTCGTGGAACGCCTCCTAAAAAGGGTGAACGAGTGATGCTTTTGAATCGTCAAGGAGAGGCGCTTGAGTCGGGAAGAGTGATTGACTATTTTGTACAGAAAGATCCATTTGAAAATACGCGGAAAGTAAAAGAAAAACCACGAGAGCTTGCTCCTGAAGAAGTGACGATGATTCAGGTAAAGGTGCCAACACATCTGATCTGGGAGGCGCGTGGATTCAAGAAAATCAAAAGTGCTACAGAGGATGAGGAGTCGCTTGCGTTTTTTGATGAAAACGCGCTGGCTGAAAAAGTCGAAGTCTCTTTAGATGGAGAAAGGCGGTGGGTGCGAGATGGAGTTAGTATCACGGAAGCGTTGTTTGAGACGGGGTATTCCAGACCCGGCGATATTTTAAACTGTGAGGACGGGTCTTGTGGTTTATGCACGGTCTTAGTCGATGGCGTGCGAAAGTCAGCGTGCCAAGAAACGATTCACCGAGGCATGGCGATTCGATTGGACCCATTGGAGCTTCAAAATCCATCTCACCTTAAAACGATTTGCCCATGCTTAGATCAAAAGGCAGATGTGATTTTAGAAAAAATTCAAAAATCAGGCGTACGGTCGCTGGAAGCGCTCATTAGTCGGACCCGCCTAGGGGAAGGGCGCTGTCATGGACAAATCTGTGTGGAAGCGCTTCGCTCGTTTTTAGCAGCCCAAGGCATTGAGGGCGTAGATACTTTTATTGATTGGCGATTTCCCTGGTCAGATTGGCCCATTGTGCCTCAATCTTAGTCATTTGAATTTGTGTAGGGCTTCAAGGAGGCTTAAAATCCCCATGATTTTAACGACCTTCCTCTAGGTCGTTTCTGACACACCCAATAAGGCCTTGCCTGCGTCAATAGTTGACATAAATAGTCAAAGTAGGGCAAACTAAAAAGAGCGTGTGGTTTTTTTGACTCAGAGTCGGGGAGCAAAAAACCGAGAGGTCAAAGTGAAGAGGCTTGGACCACCACGAGCACACTATTTTTAGGGGGATTGATCGTGACTGTTCTCATTCGTCGTTTAGGATTGATATTTACATTGGCTTTCTCAATCAACTCTGCCAATGCTCAATTTGGTCCAGAGTTCAATGCATTTTTAGATACTTGTAATAACGGTGGCCACTATAGCTGCGCTAGCTTTACTGATGCCAACGAGCGAAGTAATTGTTGTTTTCGTGAAGCTCTCGCACGACATCCTAGCGATGATATCTCAGGAAACTCAGGAACGCTCAGTGATGATGCTATTGCTAACTACAATCAGACCTTAAACGCTTGTGTGCAATCAGGGCATTTTGATTGTGCGGAAACAGATAGCGAGGGTAATCGAACGCCGCTTACGGGTTCAGCTCTTGAATCGTGTTGTCGGCGTGTGGCGATGAATGAAGCAAATCCATTTGCCTATGATGCCAATCAGGTCGCCAACTTGGATGACGGCAGTCATGCTTGTGATAATCCACTCGCTAACCAAGGTGAGCTCGGACTTCAGGTCGGACCCATTTGTAATGCCGCGGAAGCTCATGAAAAAGCAGCGATTGCAAATACGGCACTGGCTGTGACTTGGCTTTGGCCACTTTGGGCATGTACTCAAGCCTGTACAGCAGCGACGGCAGGGGACTTTACCGGACACTGTAAGACAGCATCACTTCTTACAGGAGCTGGAGACTTTGCAACCGTTTTGACCGTTCAAGAAGAGATGAAAGAAATTCAAGGAGGGCTTGCGGTGTTAGCTGGCGCTTCTTCTATCAACGCTTTTAGCATTGGTTCGGGCACCTGGGGTGCGGTTGCTGGAGCTGGGGAAGCGATCGGAAGTGCGTTTAGTAGTGGAGGCTCGGAGATTCCGTCTATGACCACTGGGGGAGGTTCATCTGCAGGTGCTGTTTCTCCAATAACGAGTGGAGGTAGTCTTCCTGATTGGCCTAGTGGTGTTGATGGCCTCCCAAGCTCGGCTCCAGCACCAGGAGAGGCATGGCCTGATATTTCAGATGAAGCCTTTGGAAATTTAACTGATCAACAACGGGAGGCGGTTCAAGCTCATTATGATAATTATGTTGAAAATCATGAAGTGACAAAAGCAAAAAACGCCAAAGAACAAAATGCGGCCTGTGGGGCTGCGATCTATGCAGCTGCCAAAGTCGCAGTGAATGGAATCGGAGCTAAAATCAACCGTGATAAAGAAAAAGATAAAAAAGCAGAAGCGGATGAACTTTTTGTGAATCGTGAAGATGAGATTCGATCTCAAGGTGAAGACAGTCAGATCCGTGCAAGACTGAATGACCGAAACGTGGGGAACGCGGGTGGAAGACGGTTTCCTACAAACAATCTAGGAGATGGAAACGGTTCGGGCGGGGGATTCTCTCCGTTTGGTGACTGTCCGGATCCTACCGAGGCATGTGCCGTAGCGGTGGACAATCAACTTGCACCGTTTTTCTCACAACCCAATGCAAGAGAGCAACTTGAAGAAGTTTTGGGTGGCAATCTGAATGAGATGATCAAGCAAGCCGATGCCAATAACGCAACGGCAGGGGATCTCATCTCAGGAGCCTTAGGCGGAGGTGATCCACAACGAATGGCTGCAGGGAAGGCAGTTTTCGATGATATCGCACAACGTGCTGGGAAACGAATCTCTGGCAGTAGCAACCAACTCGCGTCATCAACTTATAGTGGCGGTGGGGGATCGCGAGGCGGCGGCTCTAGTAAAAAAGGCAATTCTATCACACGAGGGCTTTCAAGCTTATTCAATAAGGCGAAAGGACTCGTGACTGGAAAAGCAAAGGAAACGAGCTTCGAAGGGCTCAGTTATAATGAAATTTTTAGCAATCGCAGTCTTTCTTTATTCACACGCCATGAAACTCGACTAAAGTCCGTTTTCAAGAAAGATCGCTTGAAAAACCTCCCGTGGGCTACGCCTTATAATATGACCGTCACGGAGGAGTAATGGACCCTCGTCCTAGTGCTCAAACTCCGCGGCTTCTAAGTCTTGCTATTTTAAAGCGGGGTGTTCGCATTGGTTTGAATTCGCTTAAGAGAGCTTTTCGATTAGGTCTTCACGGACTTGGGATTTTCATTATGGTTTTGAGCCTGAGTCTCCCAGGGCTTGCTGAAGAGGATCCTCCTCCAGGAGGAGACGATGATGATATCGTTGCCTGTGTCGATGATCGTACGGCCGAAGTCAGTGCCCAGGCTGCTCCTTACTGTCAATCGGCGGAAGGCGCACGAAAAGCGTATCGAGCTCATGGCTGGCTCATTGGACCCTGGTCGGCGGTGTTTGTGACTTGCTTTTTAGGTTGTGCGGGTTGGTGGAATGCTGGAACGTTTGAAGCTGCTTGTCGAATAGCCTCTCCAGCGGTTTCAGCGATTGAATTTGGTGCAGCGTTAGAAATCGATCTCTATATGAAAGACGCAGCTCAAGCCATGGATGCCATCAATGCAGTGAACTTTGTGACCGCCGGAGCCATTGGTAACTTCGCAGGTCAGGCCATTACAGGAACCGTGAGTAACGTCGGGAGTCAGCTTGGGATTGATGGTGCTGGCGATGGGATGGACGCGGGCTCTTGTTTTAGTGCCGCCATCGCTGCTGCGAAAATGTACATTCATATTGATGGAAACATCAAAAAGCGAGAAGAGCGTCGAAAAAATTTAGATCGAGCTCAACAACTCATCACCGATGCCTTGAATCCTGATGAGCCAGGTCCTAGAGTCGCAGGCTCTCGTGCTGATCCTGGGGGTGGAAATAACGGATCGAATCTTCCACCCGAGCGAAGTGGCCTTCCACCTGTGCCTGGAGGCGGTGGTGGAGGAAGTGACGGAGGTGTGGATGATCCGTGTGACGGAGCAGAAGGCAATGCTTGTGCTCTTGCGCTTGATCGAGACCTGCCATCAACGATCAATGATCCACGGATTAAAAAACTTTTCAAAGAGCGAACGGGCACTGACATGGAAGCGTTTGGGCAAAAAGTAGGTGAAAAAGGAATGAGCATGGCTCAAGTGGCCTCTCGCCTCGCAGGAGCAAAAGATGCCGCGACTGAGAAGAAAGTAAAAGATTTTTTTGAGCGCTATGAAAAAGGTTTGGCAAAACGCATTGACGGAACTGTCTCTTTAGCGAGCTACTTCGGTGGAGGCAAAGCCAGAGTGAGTCGAGCTAAGGATGGAAAAAATTCTTTTTTTAAAAGAGATTTAGATAGTATTTCAGGAAATGCTAAAACAAAAGAAACTGCTTTTGAAAAAATGATTGGGATGAATGCGGAACAAATCGCAACGGATCGAAGCATTAGTTTATTCACACGAGTAGAGTACCGCCATCAAAAGGTGAAAAATCGACTCGAAGACCTTCCTTATCTTTCTATTTATAATCGTGCGACAGTGAATGGTGCAGTGATCGAATAGAAAATCGTTTTAAAAACAACAATCGGCATTTCTTAAAAAGGATTGAATTTAAGGAGTGCTTTGCCTTTCGGCTTCTAGCCACTGCTGCAAAATATTAGCTGAATCAATCCTGATTTCCTGAAACTCTTTTTTGAAAAGCTCTTCGTCAGAAATTGAACTGAGCTTAGTTTCAGCGTCAACTTTAGTGTCATTTGAAACTTTTTTTAGGTGACTGTAAATGCGTCTGACTGGAGTTGCGAAAGAAAGCATATCCCACATACGCTCATCAGAGGTATTGTAAAGATGATCGATAAAAAGTCGATCCATGATTCGTTTTGGCTTGGGTAGCGCTCCGGCGGTAAGGATCCCTAAAAAATCACCCGTTTCGGCGTCTAAAATAGCGCTCCCTGAGTCACCTGAGGACGAATCGCATCCATGAACAAAGCTCCAAACGGAATATTTCACCATCTCAGTGCTGAGTTCAATCGACCGATAGTCATTCGATTTAGAAAAAACTTTGCAATCAGAATCCGAAGCATATTTCAAAACACGGTCTTCGTTTTGATGAAATCCAAAGCCCATGGTCTGTAAGGGGGTGCCTCGTTTGATGTCACGAATCGGTTGAAGGGTGATCGCATGATCACGTAGGTAGGATTTCAATGCGTCGTTTTCAATGTAAATTTCAAAAATGGCAAAATCAATTTCGGACCACTCTCCAAAAAGTGTTTTAACCTTGGCAACGTTCGGATAAGTCAGATTTTCTTCCTCTTTGTCCTTTTCGTCTTTGGATGCATCGGAGTCTTTGCTTTTTCTTTTGATGGGCGTTTTATCTGGAAAGAGGGGAAACTCTACTGTGCAGGGGAGTTCAGGAGGATCCAAATAACCAAACAAAAAGCATTTTTCGAAAACCTGAGTGACATGGTGATTTGTGGCCATGAGGTGCTTTCCTCGAAACTCACCAATGTAAAATGCAGTGGCTCCTGCTTTTGATCGCTGAAGGGCAATCTTACCTGTGGCTTTGGCTTGCCGTTGGAACGCAGGAGGCATTTTTTCTAAAGTCTCTTCTGTGACAGGTTTTCTTCCCCATTCTGGACCAATTTGAAAAATTTCCTCATATTCTTCAAATGGGTCAACTAGTTTTGCACAGCTAGAGAGTCCCAGTGAGACAAGACTCACCACCGAGAAAATCGCCAAACTTTTTAGTAAAAGTGCCGAATGAAAGTGAAGACTTGTTAGCAGCTTTTGTAAAATTTTCATCAGGCATCTCCGTCTTTGGATTGAGAATTTTTTGAAGGAGTTGCCACGGTAGGTTCTGCAGAGATGTCTGAAAACCGCCAATTCAATCGGTCAAAAAATGATTGGAGTTTAAAATTGATCAGTTCGGGAAGGTCCATTTGAGAACAGTGACTTCCGTGGGGGATGCGTTCTAATTGGCTTTTAGGTAAAAGTTGATGCATCAGCGCTTGCTGAGCAGGAGGTGTGATGAGGTCTTCTGCTCCTGATAAGATCAATGAAGGTGCATGGATTTGATCTAACCAGGCAGTGGCATCGTAGTCTCGGTAGTTTTTAACGAGTTGAACGAAAACGCGTGGGTCCATGTCGGCTACTTTCTCTACATACAGGTCGACGTCTTTTGGAGAGCTTAGGTGAATATTGAAGCCTCCCAGGCCCACAAGGCGTTTTAAAAGAAAACTAGATTTTTGTGCTTTCCAAAGCGTTGAGACTACTTTGGGAAGGGTGTTCATGGCTTTTTCAAAACCGGAAAATGCTAGCTCAGTTAAATTAGTATTGAAAATGGTTTCAAAAGGTCTTCGGGGCGTTCCATTTGCAAGCACAAGGCCATGAACTTTTTTAGGGAACTTTCTTGCGAAATCTAAAAGGACATTCACTCCCATGGAGTGGCCTAAGAAAATGGCTTTTTTAAGTTGGAGGTTTTTTAAAAGGTCATTTAAGTCGTCTGACATCTGATCCACCGTGAGAGTGCTCAGATCTTTGGGGATTTCTGAATGATTGTGTCCTCGATAATCAAACCACACCGTTTGGTATCCTTTTCGAAAATGATCAATCTGATACGTCCAATGTAAACTTGAGCAAACCAAGCCGTAGACAAAGACAAGGGGGTGGCCTCTTCCTTCAGTGGAATAAAAAAGCCGGGTCCCATCGCTTGCATTGAAATACCCCGTTCGAATCGGGATCATTCCTGGATTGGCGGAATGAGACGAATCAGCAGCGTTCGGTTGTGAGGTCTCAGAAACGCTTGGTTTTTGAGACGCATCGACATTTTGCTCCTGACGGGGGTCAGAATCCACTTTAGCGCCAATCGGTCGGTGGGGAGGTCGTTTCATCATCATCATGGTCTGAGATAGCATGCTACCTCAGACTTTCGATGAAAAAAATGACAGACCACCCTCTACCTATCATTTCAAATGGGGCTTTTTCTGCGGCTAGGCACAGAGTGGGCCTTTAAGAAATGCTTAGGATGGGTTTAAAGTTTATTCAGTGAAAGAAGTCGACGGTTGCTGCGAAGATGCAGAAGGGGTCGATTCAGTTTGAATTGCAAGCTCTTTTGGCACACCCAAAACGTTTTCACATAACGTTGCAAACGCTTTTCGGCTTTCAGCATCAGACTGACGGTAACCATCATAAAGTGTCTTGATGAATTGAAAATCACCAGGAGCAACAGAAAGCTGATGAATGCCACTCAAAGCACCTTCGACGCCAAGTTTTGAAGACAAGCGAGCTGCATATTCTTGTTCCATCACGGCAAGAATGTCAGACTCTTCAAGCTTCAACGCTTTAGCTAAAGTAGCCACATGAGCAGGAGGAAGCGGTGTCACGCCTCGCTCAACATTACTAATAAACTGGGTCGTCACCGCAGGCGAAAAAAGCTGTCCTAATTCTCTTTGAGAAAGGCCTAGTTCTTCTCGCTTTTTGCGAATAAACTGTCCAACCAACCGACTTTTTCTATTATTTTTATTGTTTTTATCAATCATACCCCTTTAATTTAATGCTATGTGTCAGTTTAATCAAGTCTTTTTTGACACAGGGGCTAAAAAATCTTAAGTGATTGGATTTATTAGTAAATCTTTTTACTGGGTTCTCAGAAAGCGCCTGATCAGCTTTGATTGAAGGCAAACGGAAGAGGATTTTAAATCTTATTTACATAGGTACCTAAATAAAGTAAGGTACCTATGTAATGACAGAACCTTGGAAACCTCAATCGTCGTTTGGTGGGCTTTTGATGTGGGCAGGAAAGGCGCTTTCCCAACACGCACAAAAAGAACTCATCGCTCATGATTTAGGTGAGATGAGCCTTGCTCGAATGGGGGTGCTCACCGTGCTTCGTGAGGGATTTAAAAGTCAGTCCCAGCTTTGTCGCGCTTTAGGGCACGCTTCACCCAGCATGGGAGAGCTTCTTTCTAAGCTTTTAAAGCAAGGCTTGGTTGAACGCACTCCAGATCCCCATGATCAAAGAAAAACGCTTTGGAAGCTCACTCCCATTGGAGAGGAGCGTGTTGAGTCTGCTCGGAAAACGATTCAAAAAGTTGGCCAGAAGCTAGACAGGTTTTTTGAAACCAATGGAGTGTCTAAAAAAGAAATCAAGCGGATGACTGAAATTTTAAAGCTAGTTAAAAAGGAGTTTTCATGAAACCACAAAAGGTCCATGTTTATTTTGATTTTAAAAGTCCCTATAGTTTTATCGCGATGGACGCTTATTTTTCCCTTCAAAAGAAAATACCAATTGAGCTTGTGTGGCATCCCATCAGTCTCCCTCTTGATGTGATGGAGAAAAACTATGGTCAAGTGAGCAAGCGTTCATCAGTTCAACTTAATAAAGTGAAGTACTTGTATCGAGACTGTCGGAGACAACGTCCTGATCTCATGATTCGACCGCCTATTAGGTATTTTGACTCTCGCCTAAGCGCGGCAGCTTGTAATTTTGCCTTTGAAAATGAAAAAGGTGAGCTGTTTATTCAAAAGTGCTTTCCCAAGGTGTTTTCAAGAGAAATTGAGCCCGATAACATCGAGCATTTGTCCAAGCTACTCGAGTCACTGGGACTTGATTCGAGCATGTTTAAACAAGACCAGGAGAGATTTTTTAAGAAAACCACCGACGAGTGGCAGGAGTTTGTGAATCAAGGTGGGTTTGGGATTCCTACAGCAGCCTATGAAAATGAACTCTTCTGGGGAGCACTTCAAATCCCATTTTTAGAAAAAAAACTAAGTTCCACCGAGTCTTAATGCCACCAACGTATCGAAAACCTTGAGTTTAATCTCGTTTGTAACCTCCCAGAGCGTTGATCTATCAAAAGACGAAATGCTCACCCCGTTAGGGAAGCGAAAAAAATCACCGTTTTGTGATGGATTTGATTTTCGGTTATGATAGTCCTAAGGGCCAAGAATTTTAAAAAACTAAACTTAGACCATGAGACTTTTTAAGCACGTTCAAAATCACTTCAAGTCAGCCTTTTGTAGAAATAAAAAGGTGCTGGGCATCCTCTTTTTGGGGGTGATTGGCATTGATCAAGCCAGTGCAGGAGGCGTCCCGCTTTGGGATAAATGGAGCTGTGTGCATGAACTGACCTATCAGCTTGATCCACTCACAGATGACAAGATCAAAAGTCGAGTGAAGCAGGTTCGAGAGCTAGGGACTTTTAAAAAAGGACCCAAGTGGCTGCAGTTTAAAATTTTAGTGAGACTTGAAAAATTACAACGCCCTCTCACACTTCATGAAATCGCAGCTGAAGTGGGCGAAAATGTCACTGCCACTCGACAACGCTTAGCTTCGCTTATGAAGCGTGAAAAACCATGGGTCCACCTTGACGAAGAAACGGGACGTTATCAAGTCACCTCCGAGGGACGAGGCTGGCTTCGGCAAGATCATACCTTGAGTAGCTTTCGTATTCCTACCAAGATTCTAAGAGAAGGTCAGGAAGCGGTAACAGAAGATTTAAAAAAGTTTGATCATGACTCACTTCCGATGACCCAACTTCTTATGCTCACAGAGCTTTATTTTAGTGATACGCCACTTCCCATAGATGAACTGACTCGACGTCTCCAAGGAGTCTTAAGTCACACAGGCATTTCAAGACCGCTTGAAAATAGATACTACACTCACGCCTTGGGATGGGTGAAGAAAATAGAACCTTCAAACCAATACACCCTAACAGAACTGGGACGCGAAGCCGTGCTTCTTGCTTGGAAAATGGATTTTTCGATAGACGTACTCATTAGAACAGAACTGCCGCATCTAGAGGTGACTTGGGATTAAAGGTCGATCCCGTTAGCTCGTCATGAGCTGATGGAGTTTTTCTTTTCCGTCATTTTGGAAATAATTTCGAAGTGGTAAGTGACTGATTCGCTCGAAGGTTGGGTCATTTTTTAAAATATCTGTTGCATCATCTCGAGCCTTTAAAAGCCAATTCTGATCACGGATGATATCTGCCACTTTAAAAGGGAGACTTCCTGATTGCCGCGTGCCTAGGAACTCACCAGGACCACGAATTTTTAAATCTGCTTCGGCAATATCAAAACCGTTACTCGTTTTTTCCATGATCTTGAGTCGCTCTAAAGCTACTTCTGACAAGCGCTCAGCACCAATGAAAAAACAATAACTTTGATGCTCGCCTCGACCCACTCGGCCTCGAAGTTGATGCAATTGAGACAATCCAAAACGCTCAGCATTCTCGATCACCATCACAGTGGCGTTGGGGACATCGACGCCAACTTCAACGACAGTGGTAGAAACCAGAATCTGAGTCTCACTGGCTTTAAATTGACGCATCACTTTGGATTTCTCATCAGGCTTTAACTGCCCGTGCATCAAGCCCACCTTAAATTCAGGAAACACCTCCTCTTGAAGCCGGTTGGCTTGATCAACCGCAGCTTTAAGTTCCGTAAACCCTTCTGCTTCTGACTCCTCGACTAAAGGAAAAATAAAATAAGCCTGACGCCCTCGTTGGATCTCTTGTGCGACTTTCTGGTACACCTCTCGGATGGCCCGTTTCGTATTTGCAAACTGAGACTGCACCGGTTTTCTTCCGGGAGGAAGCTCTCGAATACTCGTGACTGAAAGATCCCCGTAAACCGTGAGCGATAGAGTTCTTGGAATAGGAGTCGCTGTTAAAACTAGCGTGTGCGGCGTGAGTGAGCCACCTTTCTCTCTGAGCTTTTTTCGTTGATTGACTCCAAAACGATGTTGCTCATCAATCATCACTAAGGCTAAGCTATGAAACTGAACAGGATTCTCGATCAGTGCATGCGTGCCAATCAGTAAGACTTTCTCTCCAGCTTTGAGTTTTCCAATGATTCGTTCCCGATTTTTCTTAGTGGTTTTTCCTGTGAGAAGCTCAACTGTGACTTCGGGATGTAAAAGCTTGAGTGCATTTTGATAATGTTGCTCTGCAAGGATCTCTGTAGGAGCCATTAAGCAAACCTGATGACCCTGCGCTAGAATAGACACCGCAATTAAAAAACAAACCACCGTCTTTCCACTTCCTACATCCCCTTGAATCAAACGATTCATAGGACGAGGTTCAGAAATTTCTTTTAAAATTGAATCCACGGCCTGTTCTTGAGCATCCGTGAGTTGAAAAGGAAGTTTAGCTTTAAAAGACTCAATGGTTTGTGCTGCTGGTCCCAATGGGATTTTTGGAGCTTTTGATTTTCTCAGATTGAGTCGTTGAAGCAATACTAATAACTCAAATTTTAAAAATTCCTCATAAATCACACGATGATGGTAGGGAGAATCAAACTCTAAAAAAGATTCTACGGCCTGATCAGGAAAATGAATTTGTTTTAATGCGTCTTTTAAAGAAGGGAGTTGATGTTTTTCAATGAGCCAGTGCGGTAGATCTTCATGGATCATTCTCTGATAGGCTTGAAGTGCATTCCATAAAACTTTCCGAAAGGTTCGAGTGGGAATTCCCTCTAACTCAGGATAAATGGGAACGATTCGGCCAGTGTTGTAGTTTTGAGACTGAGAAGAAAAAGATCGCGCAGACTTAGAGCTTCCATCTTTGGAGTCAAAAGTAAGCTCGGGATGAATCATTTCTTTATTGCCTAGAAAAGATTTGATCATTCCTGTGGCGATGACCCAGTTACCCGCTTGGATTTGAGATTCGATGCTTCGAGGTGCATGGAACCACTTAAATCGAATACTTTCACCACTTTGATCTTCCGCTCGTGCTTCGAGCATTGTACGTCGTTGTCGACGCAAAGGCACCCTTCGAGAAGAAGAGATTCGTACTCTCACAGTATGTCTGAGTCCTTCTTCGCATTCGCGAACCGGGGTGATTCGTGAACGGTCTTCATAAGCACGCGGGAAGAAAAATAAAAGGTCGTAAATGGTTTCAATGCCACGTGATTGGAATACGCTTCCTAGCTTCGGGCCAATCCCTTTGACAAACTGAACTGGAGTTTTGAGTCCCTGAGCTTGAGTCGGTGGTTTTGACCTACTCGTATCGGATCTTGACGACCTCGTAGTGGACTTTTCCTTTTGGAGCATTTACTTCCACTTCATCCCCTTCTTGTTTTCCAATCAGTGCTCGGGCAATGGGGGAGCCAATCGCAATTTTGCCCGTCTTAACGTCCGCTTCATCGATACCAACAATCTGGTAAGTGACTTCTTTGTCGTTCTCAAGATCTAAAAGCTCAACGGTCGCACCAAATACGACTTTATCAGTTTTAATTGA
>CAYLWK010000396.1:0-11456 GCA_964387255.1 uncultured Oligoflexia bacterium | reverse complement strand
CCACTCCAAAACCTGCGACCGCCTCTGGTCCATACTGAGCTACTAAACGTGTCACAATCCCAACACTTAAGGGAACGATCATATTCGTCAGACACGCTGGAATCCCCACAGAGAGGATTTCTTTGCAGTGATGGATGAATGATTGAATCGGTATTAATGGGGAAACTAAGAGTTTCTCTCGCTTCCCTAAGATCCAAAGCGCCGCAATCAAAGTGAGTGCTCGTGAGCCCACAGTAGCCCAAGCGGCACCGACAAGTCCTAATCCTGGAATGCCAAATGCCCCAAAGATCAATAGTGGGTCTAAAACAATATTCACGATTGCAGCAATCACCATCATGATCCCAGGAGATTTAGTGTCTCCTGTGGCTCGAATTGCAAAATTGCCCACCATGGGTATGAGGAGAAAAAACATCCCAGGATACCAAATTTCCATATAGCTTCGAATCTGTGGCAACAACTCTTCGTCTGCTCCTAAAAGTTGAAACAATGGATCGATCGTCAAAAGGCCTATTAAAATAAAAATGCCACCTAAGATAAATGCAAACATCAATCCTACAGTTGTGATCTGACTGGCTCTTTGATGTTGGTTTTTTCCAATTGCGATTGACACAGCAGACGAGATGCCAACGCCTAGCCCCATCGCAAAACTTCCGTAGATGGTGACGACTGGGAAAGTAAATGACATTGCTGCTAAAGGAAGTGTGCCAAGCTGACCAACAAAAAATGTATCCGCCACATTGAAAGCAATCATGGCAAAGATACCCCAGATCATAGGAAATGTGAGTTTGGCTAGAAGTGGACCCACTGGGCCTTCAATTAATTTTGCTTTCATCTTTTTTACTTAACTTAATTAAAAACTGCTTGATTCAAACCAATTCGAGACTCAAGTTTCTAGGTTTTTGCCAATTATAAATAAAATGGGAACTCAATCAAAAAGCTCATGAATGACTTGACTTCGATGCTTGAAAATCTTTTCCACGTCGCCTTTTACAAAAGGGTGTGCTGTTAGGTAACCTAACAACCCTAAAGGCTCTCGGTAGAAAACTCGATCTGTCATCCAAACGCCATGACGAAGGGATTCAAACTCATGAAGATGTTCCCATTTTGAATAAGGACCTTTGATTTGATGGTCCTCGAAACGATGAGGGGGATCCCACGAGGCAATGCGAGTTTTCCATCGCACTGGAATCCCTCGAATTTTAAGTGAATAGTCGATGAACGTGTCTTTTTTGATTTTTTCTGTTGAAACTTTGTCAATTTGAAATTTTAAAAAATCAGGTGTGATTTTTTCTAAATTATAAGCATCAGAAAAAAACTCGAACACTTCTGATAGAGGCTTTGATACAAATTGAACTTGAGTGAAGACAGAATCTTTACCATTTGAAGGGAAAAGATCTTCGAAGGCAGACTTAAGGCGGGGAAATCGAAACTGAAACCCTAGGTCTTTTGCTTTTTGTGGAATTACGTTCATGCTAGCGATGACATGCGAAGCAAGCTCGCCCAAGGTTGTTTTGAGAGCAAAAAAAGGAACCGGAAAAGGCGCTGGTTTTTGAACATGGTTTGCCAGGACCGTCGTGAACTCTTGGTTTGTCACTGGATAGGGAGAACATCCATTGATGGGGCCTTTATAGTGAGGGTTTTCAATTGCTGTCATGATGAGTTGCACCAGGTCGTCGAGATGAATCCAAGGCATCCATTGGTTCCCTTTGACAAGTTTCCCTCCAAGACCCGCACGAAACAATGGCAGAATGTTTTTCATCATGCCTCCGCCATAGCCTAAAACCAAGCCAATACGAACTTGCACAGATCGAGTCGAGGTGTTTTTAAAAAATGTAGTCGGGATTGCCTCCCACTTTTGACAAACCTTTGCTAAAAAATCGTCTCCCGCACGACTCGTTTCAGTCAGGGTCTCTTCGCCCCGGTCCCCATAGTAGCCTACCGCTGAGGCGCTTAGAAAAACAGAAGGATGAGCCTCTGCTGAATCGAAGCTTTCCACTAAGTGCGTTGTGCCAATTGTTCGAGAAGATTCAATCTCTTTTTTTCGTTGCTCATTCCAACGTCCTTCTGCGACCGACTCCCCTGCGAGGTGAATCACTGCGTCAACTTCTTTCAGAAGAGGGCTTTCGATTTTACCTTTCATGAGGTCGTGCTCGATCGCTTCAAAAGGGTAAGCGAACTGAGATTGAAGCTTTTGTTTGCTACGACTGAGCAGCACTAAATCATGGCCTTTTCGAAACAGTGCAGCACAAAGTTGAGTACCAATAAAACCGCTAGCTCCAGTAATCAAAATTTTCATGCCTTCAAATTATCATAGTGGGGATCTGTGTTACATTAGGTTTTGATGCAAACAGCACAAAATCTTTTAGCGTTGTGGGGTCGATTTAAACACCATGCCATCGGGCGGTGGTTTTTTTCAAAACTACTGGGAAAAATGGTTCCTTATTCAGGAACCATCCACCCTGAGATTCTTTTACTTGAAGCAGGGTCCGCCGAAGTGAAACTTCAAGATCGAAGAATCGTTCGAAACCACCTTCGATCCATTCATGCGCTGGCTTTGGCAAACCTAGGTGAAATCTCAACCGGATTGGCATTGCATTCAGTTTTACCAAAGACGCATCGCGCTATTTTGCTTTCCTTGCAAACAACTTACCTTAAGAAAGCAAGAGGCACTTTGATTGCAAAATCTCGGTGTTCGGTCACTGATTGGCCAGAAGATGGCAAAGTAGAGATGCATTCAAAGACGTTTGATTCGAGTGATGTCGTTGTGAGTGAAACAAAAACAGTTTGGAAAGTAAGCCATCATCCATCATGAGCAACCGTTTCTTAAAGCATTCCAAGGTTGAAATTCCCATCATCGGTGGGGCCATGTATCCCTGTAGTAATCCAGAGCTAGTTGCTGCAGTTTCTGAAGCTGGTGGATTAGGAGTCATTCAACCCATCACACTTCAACTTGTGCATGGACTGAGTCTGCCTGAGGGAATTCAGAAGATCCGTGCTTTGACACAAAAGCCTCTTGCACTCAACGTCCTTACAGAGAAATCCGCTAAAATTTATCAAAAAAGAATGGAAAAGGCTGTTGAAGAAGCCCTAGAGCACGGCATTCGATTTTTTGTGACTTATTTAGGTAAACCCGACTGGGTGGTCAAAAAAGTAAAACCTCATGGAGGCATTGTGTATCATGACCTCACCACTCGTGAAGTTGCAAAGAAAGTAGCAGATCAGGGCGTTGATGGATTAATCTGTGTAAATCGAGCCGCTGGGGGACACGCTGGCGATGCATCTTTAGAAGCACTGTATGATCAATTGAAAGACCTGGGACTTCCGTGTGTGGCAGCGGGTGGAATTAGCACTCCAGCTCAGTATCGGCACGCACTTAAAATTGGATATGAAGCGATTCAAATGGGGACTCGATTTATTGCCACTCAAGAGTGCCAGGCACTGAGCGAGTATAAGCAAGCCATCGTCAATGCAAAAGCTAAAGACATCACCTTAACCTGGAGAGTTACGGGAGTGCCACTTGCTGTGATAAAAACCCCTTATGTCGAAGCTGTGGGCACGGAAGCCGGATGGCTTGCTCGAAAGCTCCTGAAAGGTCGAAAAACAAAGCATTGGGTACGATTATTTTATTCAATTCGATCTCTATTTAAGCTTCGAAACTCAAGCATTCGAAAAGCAAGTAGCGCAGACTACTGGCAAGCCGGACAAAGTGTTGAGGGGATTGATCAAATCGAAAGTGTTTCAGAAGTTTTTCATCGATTTACTGAGAAAGCTTAATTCAGTTCATAAACAATGGGTTGAGAAATCGTTAACTTAGCTAACCCCAGTTCCTTGGGAATGGCGCGGTAGCTTTCAATGGCTAGGATCAGTTCTCGTGCTGCATGGTTGAGTCGTGTGAAAGGGCACGGAGAGGCAACTTTTACATTTGTGATTGAGCCATCACGAAGGAGGGTGAATGAAACAATGACTTTGCCCGTTTGCCTGAGTCGCTTAGCGATTAAAGGGTATTTCTTTCGATGTTCAATCAAGTTCCTTAAATCAGACAAATACTGATTTTTAACCCCTGATCGAATTGCTTGTGGGCCTGAAGGCGCCACGTTGCTTTGAGAGATGATGAGTTGGTCGGAGACTTTTTTTTGTTGAGCCTTGGAATACTCAGTCTCTTGCTGGTTGCTTGTTTGATTCAAAGCAGAGGTTGAACGATGCCGTCTTAAAGTATCTGTTTTTTGCACTTTGGTCTCTTGGGTGAACTTCAATGTAACTTCAATACCGTGTTGCTCAGAGGGATGAATGACTACCAGCGACTTGAGGTCATAAAAATGAATGGCCACCATCCAAGCCACCACAAAAAAAGCATGAGTCATCAGACTGAACAAAAATGGAACTCTCATCAACCTTTCCAAAGTACTCTCATTTGGTTCACTTGGCCACTGACAAACCCAACACCCTTGGTTACCAATTTGAGGCTGAAACCAGCTCATCAGTAGGGAGCGAGAAAAATGCTTCAATTTGAGTAGCATTCAACGCTCTCATGGTTTGATCCATTGCCGATTTTTTATCCTGTAAATTCTTAGGTAGAGCGGCTTGTCCTCCCGCGATTCTGATTGCAGCCATGTCAAAGCCTACTTCTGTAAATGTCTGAGTTTTCCAAGCAGCAGGGTTTTGTTTTGCAATAATGGATTTCACGTTTCCAGGACCATAGTCTTGCGTGTTTAAAAAGATGACAGGATTCGTTCCATTAAAAGCACTCATGCCTTGTTTCTTCGTTGAAAATGCGATGTCCCATTCGTAGTCTGACTTCGCTTTTTCGTCATCGATTCTCATGATTGATAACGTTTCTAGATCGACGTAAAGATAGTCATTATTCTGTGTGTCTATCTTTGTGCCACGTAAGAGGTCTATGACTTTTTCAATTTCGCTATGTTTTGCAACTAAAGATGTTTTAGTTTCTGATACTGAATTCATTTCCTCTTTAGCAGCTTTCAGATCATTTTGGAGCGAAAGAATTGCTTCATCATACTCCTCCTTCGGAAGAGTTGGATTTTGATAAGAAAAATCGAGGAGTTTGTCTTCTAGCTGATCTATCTTTTCATCTAATTGAACAATCCTGACACTCGTGGATTTGACTTCTTGATTCAAACGATCTTTTTGAATTTGTTTTTCTTGGATCATCTCATCAAACTGATTGATCTTGAGTACTTCGCGTGGTTCTCCAATCGGTTCGATTAAAAGAGAGAAAGATGCTTTTGTACTTTTTTCTCCAGTTTCACTGTTCACAACGTTTCCAACATTCGTAAATTCAGTGATCATCAGTTTATAATGATCATTTGGTGTTTCGATTCCATATAAATGCCGATTCGACACCATGAGGTGCTTTCCGTCGAAATAATAGTAGAAAAACCATCTTGGCTCTAAGAAAACCTCATTCATATTTTCAAAAGAACTTTTTCGACCCAGTGTTAGCATGATTTGTCGATCTAACTCGGTTGAATCAAGATCCACTGATTCTTCTTTCTGTCCCTGACTTTTCTGTTCAGCTCCAGCATTTTGAAACTCGTCTCGAGAGGGATTGCTAAAGCATCCCGTAAGTCCTGCGAGCCCTAAGATTGATAGGAACTTCAACCCAGTACCTGTGTTTTTTAACCAATTTTGATGCGGGTGGGTGAGTTTCATAATGGCTCCTTTTGTTCATAATCAATCGGGGATTCACTTCATTTTTCTTTGTAGCGTTATACGCTATTTTTCGTTGCATTTCTCATCAATTTTTTAAATGACACCCTTCGTCTATGCCTTCTTGTGACCCAATGCCGTCGTTGCTGTGCCGGCAGTTTTTTGCTCTCAGTTTGTAGGGTTAAAGTCGTGATAGCAATAAAACTAAATATATCAGGTATTAGACAGAGAGAGGCCGATGTAGACGGTTCGTCCGAGGGGAGGTCTTCGGTCAATTTGAGGTGCAATTTCATCTTGTCGACCTGTTCGATGAACATCAAAGAGGTTATCAAGTCCCATGAATAAAACCCAGTCTGAGGCGAGTTCAAGGTTTAACTTCAAATCAGTTCGTAACCAGCTTGGAGAGCGAACACTTCCATCTAAGCTGACTGGTTCATCAGACTGGTACCGAAACTGCATGATTAAATCTGCTTTTTGTTTATAAAATTGATAACGAAGTTGAGAAGTAAGCACATGTCTTGGACGAAAAATCAGATCCTGATTCGTGGCGCGGTCTCTACTGATCAAATAAGTATAAGCAAATTGAGTCGACAAAGTATCATCAAGCCACTTTGCTTGAAGTGACGTTTCTGCACCATAAGAAGCGGTACGAGCCTGATTCGCAAACTGATAAGTCTGAATGCCGTTTCGATTGCCTTGATCGACATACACAAGCAGGTTTTCAACATCATGATAAAATCCATTGATGGTGACTGAAGCTCTGCTCCATGTGAACTCTGGTCCCACTTGAAGACTCAATGATGATTCCGGATCGAGGTTTGGATTTCCAAGCACTTGATACCCTAGATTAGCAGAGTGATCTAAAACATAAAATCGCTCAACCATGCTCGGAACTTTATAGCCAGTTCCAACCGAGGCTCTCAAATGTGTTTGAAAGCTACCTTGATCAATTGCATTCCATTTGACACTCAATTTAGGTGCAATAAAGCTTCCAAAATCAGCATCATGCTGAACTCGAAGTCCTGGAATCCACTCCCAGTTTCCTAAAATCAGATCCGCTTGAAGATAACCTTCGAGACTACGAATTGATTTTTGATCAATGTCTTTATTCGAAGCTATTTCAGTGGGAGAAGATTGAGTCGTCGTGAGCACATCCAGACGTTGGAATTGGCTAACCACTCCAGAGGTGAGCACCACGAAGTCAGAAGGAGTGACGCTTGTCTGTACTTCTGCTCGGTAGGTTTCAAGGGAACCTGACTTTACTTGATCTTCAAAGGGTGTCCTGGCAAAGTCTCTGCTGGACTGTCTTGAGTTGAATGTTTCTGCAGACAGCAGTGTTTTTACTTGAAGATTGGTTGAGGGACGCCAATCAGAAATGAGATGCCACTGATTTCGAAGATAGCGATTTCGATTAAAATACGGTACCAAGCCATCTGCTGTGGTTTCAGCCAAATCAAAATTCCATTGATTCTCAGCCCGAACGTATCCTGCTTCAATCGAAAATCGAGTGTTTGGATGATAGATTGCCGTTGGTCGTACATTTAAATTATAGCCCTGAGCTCCGTCAAAAGAATAGGTGCTTGGATCTAGGTCATAATTAAAGAGTGGATTGTATTGAAGCGAAACCTCTTGGCTCCAATTTTCTTGACGAGATCCTGCCTTCAAACGTGTGATTGAACGTGTGGGATCGACTTGTTGAAGCAAGGTGTATTCAAACGATTTTTTCGGTTTTCGTGTGATGAGATTGATCACTCCACCCATTGCGGCACTTCCATACAAAGCAGAAGAGGCTCCTTTGAGGATCTCGATGCGTTCAATGTCGTTAAGCTGGAATTGCTCGGTATCCAAGGCTAAGAACGAGGTGTTCTGTGGGATTCCATCGACTAAAATAAGCGTATGATCTGGTTGCATGCCCTGAAAGGAAACGCCTGAGGCTTGCTGTTGGCCACGGATATTGGAAAAATTTGAGCTTGGCCGAAGCTCCAAGGCTTGCTGAAGATTGCGAAGATGATTTTTTTTCAACTCGGTTTCGCGAATAATTTCGGTTGGAATGGGAGAATCGTCGACTGTTTTAGGGAGAGGATTACCAGTCACAACGATGTCATCAAATTGATAAGTGCTCTCAGAATCGACTTGGGCCCAACCGCTAGAGAGAGGTGAAAAAGACATGACCCCAACGAGCCAAACCAACCCGAAAAGTCGTCTTTTAGGAAGTGGTTGTAGATATCTAAACTGCCTTTGGAGCTCCATGACGCTGGCGTGGTATCCCTTCAAACCCCCGTACCCTACAGATTTTATCCATTGAATTCAACTTCTATTCAGTCACATCAACCAGCGCTGAATTAAGTTGATCGAAACTGTTTTAGAAAGCGCCGGGCTGGTGGACGCCCATTGAATCAGAGTTTCATCTGAGTAGCTTAGGTTTAAGCTCAGTTCAGGACTGACAAGGTAAGAAAGCTGAACACCGGCATTCCAAAGCAAGCGAGCTGGGGTTTCGGTTTTCTGAAAAGGGGTTTGAGAAAAATAAGCAGCTTCATAGTGAGGGGCTAAGGAGAGTCCTAGACGCCAAGCTCCGCCTCGAGGCGAAAATCCGATCCCTACTTCTGTGGATCCTGCAAAGCGATGAGGTACTTGAAATTGGTCAGCTAAAGTCGTTGCAATGAGAAGTCGTGCTTGGGTGGTCCAAAAAAAATCCCAAGGAATCGCAGTTTTCATCCAAAAGTGCGTGAGTGCAACCTGATGCTGACCAGTTCCATTCACATCCGTCGCCAAAGAAGAATCTGACTCTTCAAATGAAATACCAGTGGGGAGCGTCCACTGGAGGGAAAGAAACCCTCTGGGCTTCCAGAAATTTCTTTCGAACTCCGGCCAATACTCATGACTCAGAAAAAAAGAGACGTCTCCCAAGTTCATCTCCGAAGCATTCGAAGCACTCATCGTGACATTTCGATAAATCAGCGGTGCGATCAAGCCTGCCTGCCAATAGTCAGTCCATTGATGGCTAAGACCCACTTGAAGGGTAAGGGTGCGATCTTGTTGATCAGATCTCAAATCCCTTCGAATGCGATTCAAACGATCATAGCGGCTGTCGAGATCCGTGTAGCTAAAGCTTGTGTTGAGCTGTGTGAGTGTGGGCGTCGTGATAAGGTGTGGAAAATTGGCACTCCCTCCGCAGCAACTTGCTGCGTTCGCCTCACTTGCAGCTAAGCTTCCCAGGATCAAACAACCTACTAAATTGGAGCAGGTTCCTACTTTAATCAGTGATTTGAGCGTTGAAATTCGGTTCAACTGTCTAACCTCTTAGCTTTTTAGTCATAGCGACGGGTGAGTTTTGTTTTGGCAAGAAGATTACCCCTAAGGTCTTTAATGAGAATTAAAAATTCCCAATTTCCAGGAAAACTCACCCTTACATTAGAAAGGCTGAGTTGGTAGTTCCCTTGACGCTGAAAAACCCCCTGATCAAACTTCTGTGTGTGTCCACAACATGAAGTCGCTTCTACCAGCTCCACTTGAAGTGGGAGATTCATCCAAGGTGTCTGATCCAAAGATGAGGCGGCGGTCATGTCTGAAGATTCATCATAAAAAAAGAGGTTCACACACCCCGAGGTCCCCACAGAAGCAGCCTTTGACCAGTGGACATGGACCTTAAGTGAGTTTCTATTTAAATGATCTTGAAGCGCAGCCGTGTCCAGTCGAAGGTCCACTTCAGTATCAGGTGTGAGAGCTCGAACAGCTTCTTCGGTCATGGCACAATCATTTTCTGAAACCAACTCCGTCTGTGATTTCCCACAACTCAGAGTTAACACTGATAAGACAACCAACCAAAAAAAAGACTTCATCTCAAGATCTCCCTTGCCAAACTAAGGTTTAATAATCGATGGGGCATCCAAGCACTCGTGTTTTTCTTGGTTCTACTGGATTTCCCTGAGCAAGTTGAGCTAATGCAATTTTCAAATAATGATGATTATCAGGATGATAATGAGAACGATCATCCACGCCACCTTGATATAGCACAGTGCCATTTTGGTTCACTAAAAATACATGAGGTGTTGCAAGTGGTTTAAAATGGTTTGCAAAGGCTTTTTTTTGGTCGCGATACACTGGAAAAGGAAGCGTCTGTTTTTTAAAATAAAGGTCTGCATTGTCTTCACTCTGATTTGAATGAATGCCAATAAATTCGACTTGGTCCTGATGATCGGAGTAAAGTTGCTTTAGCGAAGTCAAATGACTGTGTGAGCACGGACATTTTGATGAAAGAAAAATAAAGGCTCGATACGGTCGATCTTTCGGAAGAAGCGAAAGTGATCGAGGTTTTGAATCACTGTATTGAATCACCGAAAATGATGGCGCGGCCTGAGCTAAGTGAAAGAACAGTGGCAACGCCAAGAGGAAAGTTCCCCGAGTCAAAAGTCCTCTTAAAACCAAAGCGATGCCTTGGAGGTGGTTGCTTGTTTGAATCTTACCTGATTGCCTCACAATAGCATTTTCTTATCATGGCTCTGCTAGGGAATCATGCGGTTTTAGTGTGATTTCACATGGAGCTGCCGATGCCACATTCGACAGTAATCCCCTTTTTGGTTGATTAAATCACTATGTTTCCCTTTTTCAACGATTTGACCCTGTTTCATAACGAGAATTTGGTCACAGTGAGTGATGGTGGAGAGGCGGTGAGCAATGATCAGCGTGGTTTTTTGTCGTGAAATGGTCTCGATTGCAGCTTGAATCGAATTCTCTGTTTTGCTGTCAAGTGCCGAGGTGGCTTCATCAAATAAGAGGATAGGCGGATTTTTCAAAAGTGTTCGTGCAATTGCCACACGCTGTTTTTCACCTCCTGAAAGCTTCAGGCCTCGCTCTCCCACTCGAGTTTGATATCCGTCTGCTAGAGATTCAACGAACTCGTGGATTTGTGCCAATTTGGCGGCTTGTATAATTTCTTCTTTTGAAGCCAGCGGGTTTCCGTACTGAATGTTATAAAAAATTGAATCATTAAAAAGAACCGTGTCTTGAGGCACAATGCCAATAGCCCGCCGAAGTGACGCTTGAGTCACTTGGGAGATATCTTGATCGTCAATCAGTATCTGGCCAGAATCAAGATCAAAAAATCGAAATAAAATTCGTGCAATGGTTGATTTTCCACTTCCGGAGGAACCAACAATAGCAACACTTTGTCCCGGTTCAACTGTAAAATTGATATTTTTTAAAATTTTCCGTTTGGAATGATAAGAAAAATTTACTCCTCGAAATTCTATTTTTCCTCTGGTGACCTCAAGTGGTTTTGCATTAGGCAGATCAGACACAGACTTTTCAACGTCTAATAGCTGAAACATTTGATCCATATCCACTAAGCTTTGTTTGATCTCACGATAAACAAATCCTAAAAAATTAAGAGGAAGATAAAGTTGAATTAAATAGGTATTCACTAAAACAAAATCACCCAGTGTTAACCTTTTCTCTACGACTCCTTGACCTGCTAGCACCATCAGTGCAATGAGTCCTACACCTATAATGAAGCTTTGTCCGATGTTGAGCACTGAAATGCTCGATTGGCTTTTAATGGCAGCATCTTCGTACTCTGCCAAAGAACGATCGTAACGAGCGGCTTCATGGGTCTCGTTACTAAAATACTTCACGGTCTCAAAATTCAGAAGTGAATCGATTGCTTTCGTGTTGGCTTCATTGTCTTTTGTATTCATGCGGCGTCTTAGCTGAAGTCGCCACTCTGTCACCCAAAGCGTATAGGCAATGTAGATCACAATCGTGCCTAGGGTGATTGCTGGAAAAACCCAATC
>CAYLWK010000395.1:0-3320 GCA_964387255.1 uncultured Oligoflexia bacterium | reverse complement strand
CTACTGCCCCTGTTGATGGAGAAGAGCCTGCGCTTAGTAAATCTACTGCCCCTGTTGATGGAGAAGAGCCGATAAACCCAAACTTTTATGACCAAAGAACCACTACAAAGTCACTACTTTTGACCGTCGGTTCAATCCTGGAAATCGTGGTTGGCCCGGGCAGGATTGAACTGCCGACCTCTACCGTGTCAAGGTAGCGCTCTCCCACTGAGCTACGAGCCAATTGACTGGTTTTAAACTTTTATCCTTTAATTGAGCTTGGACTTTACCTCTGAAGGTGTAAAAAGAAAAGGGGATATCAACCCTGCTAATGTGAACCCAGTAGGGATAAAGCTATACTTAATAAGTCTAATCCTGTCATTCCTCAGTTTCAACGACTGGCAGGCTGCCAGTATCCATGAGAACTAAGTGGCACATGATGGGTGAGCTCCACCGTTGCTTGAGGTCCTTTTTCAATCGAACCCCCTTCAAACACGGCTAAAAAACTTGTCTGCGTTTGTTGTCGGTAGCATTGACTTAAAACCCAACCCGACGCTTCATCCTCACCTCGAGGCGCAAAAACAGGCTCTGAGCAATACTCTCCTTCTGGAAACGCGTACACCTCTTTATTTCCAGTCTCAGAATCAAATCGACACAGTCGACTCCACATCATCTCCTTTGGACGAGATTCTGCAAAATAACCCCATCTATTTTTATGACCAAGACGATCAAGACGTATCATCGGCATCTCACAGTTATAATCTGTGGTGAGCTTTTCTTGCTTCAACTGATCCGATTTCAAATCAATCCGGTAGCGGTACAAAAGAGACACCGGTTCTTCACCAATGTCAGGAGTTTCTCCTCGCATGACCTGAAACAAAGGAGAGTTTTCATCCCCCAAGCCCCCTCCAAGGGTCATGCCAATAAAATCACACACCAACTCCCCTCGGTCCTCATAAGCATTCAACGTATGCCACGCCCAAAGTGCGTCGGTTTCATAATGTCGAATGGGAGCACTAGTTTCTCGTGGTACCACTACGACTACGTTTCCTTTTTTAGGAATCCAGTCAATGATTTCAGCATAGGTATCTAGTCCTGCCATTACTTTTAGTAGATGATGAGGTTGCACAAACGCGGGATGCAAAATAAAAACATAGTAACGTTCGGTTAAAAACCAATCATGAATATACACACCTCTGGGCATCGAAAATCTGCGTTTCACTTGTCGCACGAGAGTTTCATCATGCCCCATGACTGTAAAATGTGTCTTTGGCCCAAACTCAATCGAAAGTGTAAACCAAGTTTTCGTTTTTGGATCAATCTTCCAATGCGCATGAATCATACGCTTAGGCTGATCTGAGTCTAAAATGACTTCTCCCACCGTCTCCAAATTCTGATCGAGCTCCATCACGGGCTGAGCTTCATCCAATGAAAAAACACGTCCACCCCACTCTAAAACAGTGGTGCCAGACTGATTCGGAAGCTTTCCTCCTAAGTTTCTCAAAAACGACTCAGGTGAGAGCGTCGACCATGTGGGATAAATAAATCGACCTTTTTCTTCTTCCTTGATGTATTTATGGGTGCGAACAAACCGATTCTGAAACGTGACCTTTCCCGGTTTTGAAAAATCATAGCACTGAATCATGCCATCACCATCGAGAAGCATGCGTTTACGAAGTCCATTTCGATCAAAAAGACCTGGACCGTTGCGATACAGTCTTCCCTTAAGGCCTTCAGGAAGTTGTCCTTTCACTTTTGCTTCATACCGATGCTCTTCATAAAGCGAAGTTGCCAATCCTGCATAAGGTAGGTGATTCTCTGCAATCGGTTTAAATAGCCTAGAAGGGATTGGTTTTTTTGACATTTAGATATCCTCTCCATCGTTATTAAATAAATTCAACAGATAGCTTTTTGAATTTTCTTTGAAACTCTTCGAAAATCTCTTCTCGGAGTCGATTAAAAGCGTTTGCTTTTTCAATCTCTGAGAGCCCTGCAGGAAGACTTTCTAAAAGAAACTGCGGTTTGGCATCTAAGCCACATGGCTTGATTCCATAAAAACTCGTTTCAGTGCGATAGCCATTCATCGCAATTCCATGTTGAACCACACCCCGATCTACGGATAATCCAATCGACACGATCTTGCCTTGTTCCCCCCACACCCCGGCTTGAGTCTTTTCTCGAATTTCCGCAGTTGAATCATATCGCTTCGCTACACCAAGACCCGTTTCAAGAAGCAGTGTTACAAAGGGTTTGAGCGCTCTTGAATCATTAAAGAGCTGCCGGAGGGAAACAATAAAAAAGACTACCCATTGCCCCGGTCCATGATAAGTCGCAAGCCCCCCACGGCCTGTCTCTAAAACTGAAACGCCTTGAGATTGAATTTGATCAATGGGAAGCGTAAAGTCATCCCGCTCTGATTGACACCCACCTCGTCGACCCACCGTGATCACCGGAGCCACTTCCGAAAAGATCAGCTGGGGTGATTTCGTTTTCTGGCGAATCGCTTCGCTCAATGCACGTTGGTATTGATTTAAATCCTCATAAGTCCAAGGGTGTTTGGCTGTATTTCGAAATACTTTTTGCTGAACTTGCACGTTGCAGAGTCTAACAACTCACTTTCAACTCGTCGATCATTTAGCTCAGCTGCATGAATTTTTAATAAAGCTTTACAATGTCACCTTCCGTGACATTGCCTCCGGTATGAACCACAGCGACCGAGGCGTCTGAGCCAATGAAGTCAACCACCTCTAAAGTGCCTTTCAATTGTCCTTCAGCTTTTCCCAGAAATGCACCTGTATCAGGATCATAAATCTCTTCGCTTGGAGTGAGAACCTTCAGAATATCGCCACCTACAAGCCCAGAGTTCTTCCCTGCATTCACATAGACCTTTGTGCCAACAATTTTAGCAATCTTGCCACTCCAACTCAGTTTCTCAATCGCTGTCATGACGTCTCCCACTAAAGGGCGCACAGCCTTTCGAATGGCAAGTCTTGCAAGTTCGGATCGAAACTGACGACTCTCAACATTATCATCATCAATCGAGATCACCTTGCTACTTCCTGCAACCCCTGAACGTCCCATGGCCATGATCTCACGACCACCTCCAACATCAAAAACCTTCACCTCGACATCTACTGCAGCAATTGATTGCTTCTGACGGAAAATGCCTACCTCATCCCCCCGCTGTCGAAAGGTAATTTTTGCAACTCTTCCAATGGCAAGCACAGCCACCCCCATGCTTCGTCCCTCTCGGATGAGTTGAGCTACTCGAACATTCTGGCCATCGATAAAATCTTTTGTGGATAAGCGAATTTCAAGTTCTTTCGGTAAAATGACGCGTT
>CAYLWK010000394.1:0-5938 GCA_964387255.1 uncultured Oligoflexia bacterium | reverse complement strand
ACTGCTTGAAAAAAGGCGCTTCCGCCTCCCAGTGCCAGCACCAATTCAACTGTTTGAGCATGGGTCATGGTTTCAGTAAAAAGATTCACCGTGTGGGTAACACCAAAAGTCATGGTCATTCGACGAAGTAGATTTTGAATTGCTGAGACTCGAAGCCCGCGCTTATGTGGCTGAGTGAGCCCATAATTATAAGAGTAGACTCGGTCCAGTGTTCTTACGAAGAGGTACTGAGAGTATAAAATCCCTGTTTGAATCATAGTCGCAATCAGTGCTGTGGACGGGGAAATCCCCCGTGTGAAACCAAACCAGACTAAAGCCGAAGTAGCCATAGTAGAAAGACCCGCTACGGATCCAATCATGAAATCTTGGCTCGTCGGTTTGATAAACGAGCGTTTCACCACCCGTTTAAAACTAAACGGACTTGACTTTTTTCTTGAATAAACTGCTTCTGGTTTTTGTTCGATGGGCTCAAGAAGATGTGGATCCACAAAGCGAATCCTCACTAAAATATTGTGAGATTCCAAAAGACTTTTAAGTTGTCGAACCTCGGTGGAATGGGTGTTTCCACCATTTCGATCCTCAGGCGCCCAAATAACAAAGGGTATTCCTGATCGTTTTTGTTCTTCTCTGATTAATGTAATTTGTTTTGGGGTCAGGCTTTCTACCTGATAGAGATCGAAACGAAGTGGGTGATCAATCGTTTCTCTTCCGGTTTGACCATCTAAAGTCACTCTAGTTTCCATCTGCAAAGAGTGAACAGGAGCTTGAGTGTCTTCCGTGGGGCTGCCAGCAGTCGGCTGACCTTGGGCAGTGTTATTTTCTAGCTGAGCCTGGAGTGGGGCAAGCGGTGTGATCATGCCCGCTAAAAGAAAGATTACAGTTTGTGTCAAGTTGCGAATCAAATGGTTCTCCGTTGTTATGAGCCAAAAGTTGCTACAACCAAAACTAGAGCTTAACAAAATCTAGACAAAAAGCAAATAAATGACTTTATATGTACAGTATGTATCTTATTGTTTTTGTGCAAGAATTGATGTTGACTTAAAAAATCAACCATAGATTTCTGAATGGAACTTGTTAAAGTTCAAAAAATCAACGAGACGTGTTGATCCTTAAGGCTCTTTTAACACCGGCATCGAACGGTTGACTACGGGTAAAGACGCGTGCGACTCCAGGCGTGAGTGGCAGGGTCTTTTTTTAAAATAGCTCGGTCGTGAAGTCGCCCGTCGCCATCTTCCCAAAATTCAACTTGAATCGGAAAGAGTCGAAAACCACCCCAGTGATCAGGGCATGGCACCTTGGAGCCTTGGAATCGCTTGTCTTCTTCGTCTACCTTCTTGATTAAGGTTTCTCTTGAGTCTAAGGGCTGACTTTGACGAGAGGCCCATGCACCCAATTGACTCAGACGAGGGCGCGACTGAAAATAAACCTCATTTTCCTTAGGGGTTTGTTTTTTCACGTCCCCTAAGAGTCGAATCTGCCGTTTCAAAGTGGGCCAATAAAAAACTGCCGATGCTTTCGGGCAAAGAGCAAGTTGCTTAGCTTTCTGGCTCTCGTAGTTCGTATAAAACACAATGAACTCTGGCTCGATCCCCTTAACCAGCACGATTCGGGCACTTGGATAGCCTTGGGGGTCCACAGTTGCCAGAGTAAAACGATCAGCAATTGGCTCTTGACTGGCAAGCGCGTCAGCGTACCACTGTTTCACAATCCCCATGGGAGCTTCAGTACTTTTTAGAATCGTTTCAACCGACCACTGCTTCATGGGGACAGGCAATATCATTGAAGCAGAGTCAATGGGAGGATCTTTTTGAATTTCTTTGACGACTTGGGGAGTTTAAAATGGAGTTAGAGGAGCAGAAAGGTGACTGAAAATTGACGCTTTGGTGAATCATTCATTCTTCGTTTGAATTTGGACGATAAGAAGATGGATGAAAGTGGATCAAGCGTACCTTAAGTACATCACATCAAAAAAAGTCTTAATCGTCGACCGGTCTGTCTCTCGTCGATCGATGATGGCAAGGTCACTCACGGTTCTCGGTTTTCGGGTAAATCAAGTATTTGCTGTGGAGACCCTGGCAGGAGCACGAAGAATCATAGAAACAGAAAAACCTCGAATTCTGATCACAGAATTTTCAGTCTTCGATGAGCTCTATTTATCATTGATCCAAAAAATCAAAACCTATGAGCCTAAACAAAACCAACGACTCATTCTTTTGATGACCTCCCAACCCACTGAAAGCTCCCTTGCACAGGCTGCTGAAGAAGAGGTGGATGGCTATTTGTTACATCCATTTCATCATCAAAAATTTGAAAAATATTTCTATGATTTAATTCAAAGAAAAATTTATCCCAATGAGTACCAGAAATTAATTCTTTCTGGAAAGAAAGCACTGGAAACTTTCTCACTCGATCAAGCCATGTCTTTTTTTGAAAAAGCCAAAGTGAAAACCGAAAAACCAACATTGGCTTGGTTTTACCTCGCAGAAACCTTTCGTCAAAAACATCATGATGAAAAGGCGATTGAGTGCTACCAAAAGGGCTTAGCCTTAGATCCTAGTCATTTTAAATGCCTGCAAGGTGTGTTTGATACCTATCTTCATCTTGGAAGAATTGATGATGCTTATCGCATCGCCACTCAAATTGCTCGGCAGTTTCCTCTCACTCCCGAGAAACTCAAGCTACTCATTGAACTGTGTATTCGGACTCAGAACTACGATGACGTGATCTGGGCGTATCAGCTATTTCAAAAAATCGAAGATCCAGATGTGGTTTTAAAGAAAACCCTTTCAGTGGCTTTAGTTACTTCTGGAGCATTTCACCTAGAACAAAAAAAAACGCAACAAGCTAAGTCTTATTTTAAACTTGCACTCAGAGTTTCCTACAGAAAGCCAGTATTGATTCAAAAAATTATCGATTACTGTATTCATGCAAAAGAAGTTGAAATGGCTTTGGAGTTTTTGGAAAGCTTTCGAAGACCTGATTTGAACTCGGTTGAGTATCGAATCGCTCATTATCGAGTTTTTGATGCAACTCATTCAGTGGGACAGTCGATTTCAAAAGGAAGGCAGCTTCTAAAAGAGGGAATCGTACATCCAGCAGTTTTTGAAATTCTGATCAAACGCACCCTCGATGCAGGTTTCGCAGACACTGCGGAGCATTTGCTTCATCAAGCAATACGTGCCTTTCCTTCAGAGCGCAATCAATTTGAAAAACGATTTCGTTCATTGGCAAAGTGAAGTTAATCCATATTGATCTGACCAGAAACACTCCAGCGCTTTTCGTTCAGAATTGGAGATTCTTCGCTGAAAAAAAACAACTTCTACAATCTTCCCTAAGAATTCGCCACCTACTTTTAACTGGTGAATACTTCCGAGCGTGGCAGGATTGATGTCGTACTGAGTGACATTGTCCAAAGTCCCGCGATTTCCATTCAAATAATTGATCGTTGAGCCTTGATAAGTAAACTCTGAAATCAGAATTTGAGGACGATTCTGGATCAACGACCCTGCTTGGATGGTTCGATGTTCCGGAGTTTGAGTGTTGTGCGTGTACCCTGAAAGAAAATGACTCTCAGATTGCTGGAGCGAGAAAAAAGGATCATAGGCTGGGTTTTGATTCCAACCGATGCTCACGATGGTCTGAGGGTCAGAGCGATTGCTGATGAAGACCACTCCAAACGACATTTGTGTTGTCGCGAAGACAGAGCCCGGATCTCCTCCACTGAGCCTGAGTTCCTGATCGGGTGACGTGAAATGAATGCAAGGGCGGCCATTTAAAAGGGGCTCTAAAGGAGTATAGCGAGGAGGTTGGTTTCCCATGGGATTTTGCACCGCAAGAGGCGTGGAAGGAGACCCAAGCCCTGCTTGATCAGCCCACTGAGTGACTCCGCTAGAAGCATCGAGTTGAACTCCTTGATTGGCATCTAACCAGAGTGCTAACCCGGGGATTTCAGACGGTTTAGTTCCCTTTTTTTTGCTGGGTTCAAAGGTCATGAGAGAGGAAATACTTTTCTTGCCAAAGTCACATCCCATGAAGCTCAAAAGAAGACAGACTATGAAGAGCGTTTGCTTTACCTGTTTCATCACCCATTTAAGTCTAGCATGGTGAGAGCAGGTGAAAAGTCGATTGTGAAGGTCTGTACTTGAACGAGCACCTTATCTGAGGTACTTCTTAGCCCGACTAAATTAGATCGAAATGACCCCTTAGGAGTTGGCGCAACGTGATGAAGGTCGATGGCTTCGGGAAGTTCGATCGATGAAAGGCTCGTGACTAAAGGTAAGTGGCAATGGCAAAACGTAGGATGCTAAAATCAAAATTACATCGCGCTACTGTGACAGACGCAAATCTAGATTATAATGGCTCGATCACAGTCGATCCAGAACTCATGGAGCTTGCAGATCTTGTTGAGTATGAACAAGTCGACGTCTATAACATCACCAATGGAAGTCGATTCACGACTTATGTGATTTCAGGAACAGCGGGTGATCGAGAGATTTGCATCAACGGTGCTGCAGCTCACCTAGCGAAGCCTAAGGATCTCGTGATCATTTGTAGTTATTTTGAACTTGAAGACGAGGAAAGTCGCACCTGGTCGCCGCGAACGATCTTACTAGGACCTCAAAACCTTCCACAAAACTAAACTCCATAGGAAAAAGTAAAAATGCAAAACTTCACTCAGCGCTCAGTACTTCAATGGCACTTGGTCTTGTGGATTATAAGTGTGACTTTGTTTCTGGGGGGGGCATCTCAGACTGTCATTGCAAAAGATTCTGACGACTCTAAAAAAGTCAATTCAACTCAAGGGTCTTTGCAGTTGGTGGATTGGACGAGTGAAGAGAGTCAAAAGCGTTTTGCGCGCTCTCGTCACAAACAGGACTTTTTCAGGCTCTCAAATCATTTTCAAAGCCAAGACAACAAAATATCATGTGGTCTCGCATCAAGTTCGATTGTCTTAAATGCGCTTTTCCTGTCGAGTCGAAAGAACCTTCCGATTGATGAAACGTCACTATTGCCAGAGGAAAGAAAGTATCTTCCGGCTTCCTTCAATCCTTTTTTTGAAAAATTTACTCCAATGAATGTGGTAAATGACTCCACTAAAAAAAGAACAGTGATTTTTGGTGAACCGATCTCCGAAGTTAACGGTGAGTCTAAAACCGATTTTGGAATTCAGCTTCGACAATTGGCAAAAATTTTAAGCTCCAATGGTGCAAAAGTAAAAATGCGAGTGGTCTCGAGAGAGCTTAGATCCTCTCAGATCAAAAAAGAGCTCGTCGAGAATCTTTCAAATGGCGAGGACTATATTTTAGTGAACTATTCTCGCAAGGTTGTTGGGCAAGAGGGAGGAGGACATATTTCTCCTCTGGGGGCGTATGATCAGGTCTCAGACTCTTTTTTAGTTATGGACACCAATATTAATAAAGCGCCTTGGGTCTGGGTGGGGGCAAAAGACCTGATTGCTGCGATGCGGACTTTCGATACAAAAGAAAACCGAGGCTATCTTTTAGTCTCAAAATAGATTCCAGAAATTTAGGCCTCAGGAAGTGGGATGAATTCTGTTTCATTGATCACGCTTGGGAATTTCTGATCTTTCCATTTGCTTTGAGCAGCCTTAATTTTTTCAAAATCACTTGCAACAAAATTCCACCATAAGTGCCGTTTTTCTGGCAACGGCTCACCCCCAAAAATAAAAAAATGACTTTTATGTTTAGTTTTCAAAGTTGCGATGACATCGGGTTCATTTTTAAACACGACCAACTCTCCAGGTTGAATGAGATCGTTCCCGACGTGGAGGGCACCGCTCACAAGATAAAGCGCCATTTCTTTGGTAGATTCTTGCGGTAGCTCAATGGTCTGATCTTTTTCGAGCGTGGTTTCAAGGAGAAAAAGGTCACTCTGGACAGGAACTGGAGAAGTTTTTTGAAAAGATCCAGCAATGAGT
>CAYLWK010000393.1:0-8878 GCA_964387255.1 uncultured Oligoflexia bacterium | reverse complement strand
CAGCTTGGTTTAAACTGTGTCGAGCCAGAGGGGGCTTTCTATTTATTCCCAGATTTTGAGCCAATGACTCAAGCGATTCGAAAACGTGGAATACAGACTTCAACTGAGCTTTGTGACACTTTGCTTGAAGACTATCATGTGGCAGTGCTTCCTAGTAAAGACTTTTACTGTCCTGAGGATTGGCTTGCATGTAGAGTTGCCTCTGTGGATTATGATGGAGAAAAAGTACTTCGAGCAGCGCAGTCAGTTTCTGAATTAGATGATTCATTTATAGAAAAGCATTGTCCTCACTTAAAAAATGGGTGTGATGAAATCGGTCGTTTTTTAAAAGAGCTTTAACCAGTATTGCGCATTCCCGCTGAAATTCCATTCATAGTGATTTTTAAGGCCTTTTCATCCAAAGGTGATGCATTTCCGTTTCTGATTCGTTTAAGTAACTCAATCTGAATAAAGTTAATGGGATCCACATAAGGGTTCCTCACTTGAATTGAGCGCTCTAATACCGGAAAAGATGCTAGGAGTCTTCTAGTTCCCATCACATTTAAAAGACTTCGCGTTGTTCGTTTGAGTTTCTTGAGAAGTTGAGTTCCTAGCGGCTTTAATTTTGGTCCTACAAGTCCTTCAAGATAGCTATGAGCGATTGATTCGTCTGACTTTGCAATCACCATGCTCACAAGATCGATGGTTGACCTGAAAAAAGGCCACTTTTGGTACATTGATTTCAATACAGAAATTCTATTTTGTTTTCTGATCAATTCCAGGCCTTCAAGAGTTCCATACCAAGAGGGGAGAAGAAGTCTGTTTTGAGTCCACGCAAAGATCCAGGGAATGGCTCGAAGGGATGTCAGACCATCTTTTTTCTTTCGTTTCGAAGGTCGACTTCCTATATTGAGAGAATCAAGCTCACTTTCAGGGGAGATTTCCTGGTACAAGGGAATAAACTCGTTTTGATCACGAGTGAGCTTTTGATACTCCATTCTGGATTGACTTGTGAGGTCGTTCATAACATTTCTCCAGAGCTGCAAAGGCGGTTTCGGAGGCTCCAAGCGAGCCTGGAGCGTTGCAGTCGTGTAGAGTTCCAACGTTCGAATGGCCAGACTTCGAAAACCAAATTTACTCTGGATAACCTCACCTTGTTCGGTGACTCTCAGACCTCCGTTTAAAGATCCTGGAGGCTGGGATAAGATGGCAAGGTGAGTTGGACCACCTCCGCGACCGACCGTTCCACCTCTTCCGTGAAATAATGTTAAACGGATATTTCTCTTTTTTGAAAGCTGAATCAGTCTTTCTTGAGCTTGGTAAATTTCCCATGCTGAAGCCAACCGGCCCCCATCTTTCGAGGAATCAGAGTAGCCGATCATTACTTCTTGTTGAGAGGCAATCTGTGACCTGTAGCAGTTCGAGGAAAAAAGCTTTTCCATTGTGAGGTGAGATTGCTTCAAATCTTCAATGGTTTCAAAAAGAGGTACAATTCTCATTGGAGATTTCGTTTTAAAAAGGTGCTGCAAAAATAAGACTGATAAAATGTCAGATGGAGATCTGGCCATTGAAATTACATAGGCCCCAAAATGCTCGGCACCAATTTTAGAAATTAATTCAAAAGTATTTAATACTTCTTTCACTGGAGGGGAAGTTTCCAACTGGTCGAAGTCGATTTCTACAGAGGACTGAAGGTATTCTTCAAGGAAATCCATTCGCGTGGTCTCATCCCAAGCAAGATAGTCCCCAACACCCAAGTGGTGTGTGATTGCTTGCATCGTCTGTGAATGAAGAGAGGAGTCTTGACGAATATCCAGTTTTGCAAGTTCAATGTCAAAGCAATCAAGTCTTCTCAAAAGATCGAGTAATCTGCCATTAGCAACTTCTCGTGCTCCTGTGTCGATCAATGAACGATAGCACGTCATCAAAGGCTGCTTGATCTCTTCTGAAGAGTCAATCAAGTCTAACGGGACCCGAGAAGGTGATTTTTTTTGAAGAAAGTGGTCCCGCGTATTTTTTACTTTCTTTAGGAGTGGTTTAAGAAACGTTTGGTAAGGCAAAGAGCATGAAGTGCCGACTTGGGCTGTGATGACCTCATTTGCCTGTGCCATGGAAAGCTCTTTTGAGAGTGCACGGAGTTCTTTTAAATAAAGCTTTGCCGCAATACCCCGTGAAAATCGATAAACTTTTTCTGTGACTGCTGCAGTGACATTGGGGTTTCCGTCACGATCACCTCCCATCCAAGAGCCAATTGAGATGATCTCTTTTGGAAGGGTTGGTGGAGATTTTAATCGATCGGCAATGGATTGCTCTAAAAGTCTTAAATAGCGAGGGACAGCATCCCAAAACACGTCTTGAATCGTGTTTAGACCAGCCATTGCCTCGTCAACCGGCGTTGGCTTAGCTTCGCGAACTTCATTCGATAGCCAGAGTGTCACAATAATTCTTTCTATTTGTTTAGAAATCTCTTTTTTTTCAAACAATGTGATGTCTTGCCGGTCTTTCTTTTCAAGCAGTAAGGCAAGTTTTTGAAATTGATCCGTAAAAGTTCTTGGATTTACTTGAGTCGGGTGGGCTGTAAGGACCAACTCTATTCTGAGCTCTTTTAGCAGTTTAACAAGCTTTTCTTTGGTTTGAGTTTTCTTAGTTTGTGTCAAAAAGAAATCTTCCAGTGAACCCCGTTGAGGCTTACTTTTTGGATGCGTGAGGTAGTCTCTTCGTCTTCGAATTCGATGATGTTGCTCAGCGGTGTTTGCAAGATTTAAAAAATGAGCAAAAGCTCGTGATAGTTTTAAGAGTTGTTCAGAAGATAGAGAGGCAAGAAGCTTGGAAATTTCTTGATTTGCCTTTTTGGTATTCTGCCGCGACGTTTTAGAAAGTTGTCGCATTGATTCAACTGTCTTAAAAAAATCATCTCCCTCTAGCGATTTTAAAGTATTGCCAAGAGTTTCACCAAGAAAACGGATATCATCCCGAAGGGCTTGATGTGGGTCTTTTTTTGTAGAGTGTGCCATAGAAATTCTTTCGTATCGTCAAAAAGACTGTAGCCAGTCAATGCAGTTACTTTTAGCTGGAAGCGACAGTGACTTTGTTTCTGCCATTGTTTTTTGATTGGTACAAAGCCTGATCAGCAGTTTTCAAGAGTGTCTGGTAAGATTCCATGAGACTCGTAAGCTCTGCGATTCCTATACTGGTGGTCACTTTGATTGAAGTGCCTTCGTGATCAAATGAATGATTTTCAACAGCTTCTCGAATTTTCTCGCCAATGCTAGCGGCCTGTTTACCGTCCGTGTTGGTAAGGAGCAAAACGAACTCTTCGCCTCCATAACGTGCAAAAACATCTCTCGGGCGAACAAACTGAGCTCGAATCAAGGCCGAAAGTGATTTAAGCACAACATCACCTGCGCTGTGGCCGTAAGTGTCATTTATTTTTTTGAAATAATCGATATCTAAAAACATCACACTAAAATCATTGTGGAGTGTTTTCGCTCGTTTGAATTCAGCCTCAAGGGCTTCCATTAAATAACGCTTATTATAGGTCTCTGTGAGAGGATCCGTGTGTGCCGCGTCTCCCAAGTGTCCATAAACCAAAATCTCAAGTTCACCAGCAGGGAGGAACTTTAAAATCCAATTTCCCATGCGCACCATATCCTCTTTTGCAAGACGCACTGGGATTTTGGGTTTTATCTTTTTTCCGTTAATCACAGTTCCATTAGAAGAACCAAGATCTTCAATGAAAACCTCACCTTTTTGCTTCAATACTTTTGCGTGATGACGCGAAACACCTGAGTCAGAAAGACAAATTTCGGCAGAAGGATCTCTTCCCATGATCATTTCGTCATGACTAATTGAGAAGCGCTGTCCCTGCGGGTTTCCCCGAATGATAATAAAGCACGGGTCTTGTTCTTTTGCTTTTTGAAATTCTCTATTGAGTGTTTCTAAGTCACCTGTCAGGACTTCGGTTTTTTCACTGCCTTCGGAATCATCGGACGAACGGGCCACCATATTTATTCAATTTAGGCTGAATGCTCGGGAGGGTCAACTTGCAATGCGTTTTCTACATAGATTTTTCCCTGTTCCACTCCTGGCTGATCAAAAGGATTGATTCCCCAGGCATACCCCGTAAATGCCGTCCAAACGCAAAATAGAAAGTAAAGTTCTCCGAGGCGACGCTCATCAAGACGCTCTACTCTGAGATGGATCTGAGGAAGATTTTGCGAGCAAAGAACACGACGAATAGCTTCATGCTCTGTGTCAAGAAGTTCTTTGAGAGGCTTTCCTTGAAGTAACGAGCAAATATTAAAATCATTTTTGTCAAGAAAGGAAAACTCTGGGATTTGAACTTGGTGCTCGGAGGTTAGCACTTGAATAAAAAAGAAAAGTTTATTCGAGGGTCCTTGGTTAAAAAGTTGTAATAAGCTGTGCTGGTCGTTCGCTCCCAAAGCACAGAGCGGCGTGAATCCTTTACTTTGTTTTCCAAGACTTTCTGCCCAGAGCTGCATCCACCAGTCTGAAAACAAAGTGAGTCGAGAGCAGTAGGGCATCATGACGTGAATGGGATAGGTTTGAAACATTCGAATCATTTCGATCGAAAGGTGGAAAAAGATATTGTCTCGAGCCGAATGTGTTTCCATGAAACGCCGAACTTGTCGGGCTCCCTCTAAGAAAGACTCCGCCTCCCAGCCACTCAATGCCAAAGGGAAAAGACCCACAGGAGAAAAGACACTGTAGCGGCCCCCAATTGCTTGTGGGATTTCTAGACAAGTAAGGCCCTGTGATTGGCTGAGTTGGCGTAGCTCACCTTTGTTGGGATCCGTGATGCAGACCACTTGATCACTCCAGCGTTTTTTACCCAACCATTGAAGTGCAACCAAAAATAAACTCAACGTCTCAAACGTTTTTCCTGATTTTGTCACGCAGCAAACCAATGTTTGCTCAGGTTTCAAAAAGGCAGTTTTATCTTTCCATTCATCAGGGTCAGGGTTTTCTAAAAAAACAAACTCAATCGCCGATTTCGAACGAAGCGCCGCAATCAGTGATTTAGGTCCAAGGCTACTGCCACCAATACCAATAAAAAGACAATGCGTCAGATTAGGATTGCGCTTAAATTTTTTAACGACTTCATTCACCTCATCAATTTGAGAGATTTTTCGATCAATAGGCGCATCGTAAAATCGAGATTTCCCTTGATGTAAATCCTCTTGAAGCGCATGCCAGATCTCGGGCAGATGAGTGTGTGGAGATGATAGTGGTGCAGAAAGCCCATCTAGCTTCAACTGAATCGAGCCACATTGGACCTTGGTGGATTTGTTTTCTTCTGAATGTGACTCAAGTCTCATGTTACTTTCTCTTCGTTTCGAGTCATTAGTTTACCAATAATCATTCGTTGAATTTGATTTGTTCCTTCAACAATTTGCAGGACCTTGGCTTCTCTCATATAACGCTCAACCGGAAACTCACGCGTGTAACCAGAGCCTCCCAGAATCTGAACAGCGTCAGTGGTTACCTTCATCGTCATATCCGTTGCAAAAACCTTTGCCTCTGAGGCTTGAAGGCTAAAAGGTTTTTGATTGTCTTTCAGCCAAGCTGCTTTTTGAATCAGAAGCTCGGCCGCATCGATGTGTGTTTGCATGTCGGCCAACATAAAAGAAACACCCTGAAATTCAGCAATCGGTTTTCCAAATTGCTCTCTTTGTTTAGAGTGCGCTAGAGCAACATCAAGTGCTCCTTTGGCGACTCCTAGAGCGGTTGCTGCAATCGTGATTCTACCGCTATCCAATGCTGACATGGCGATTTTAAAACCATCTCCCTCATTTCCTATTCGATGGGTTTCGGGCACTTTGACATCATCCAAAATGACTTCCATCGTATGGGAGCTATTCAGTCCCATTTTTTCTTCTTTCTTGCCCATCTTGAGTCCGGGCATGCCTTTCTCTAATATGAAAGTAGAAATTCCTCGATTGCCTTCCCCAGAGGTTCTTGCCATCACCAGCAATAGGTCTGCTGAGTCAGCTTGAGTGACCCATAGTTTTGTTCCATTGAGTCGATATTCACTTCCCTGGCGTTTGGCTTGTGTGATCAAAGCTCCAGAGTCAGAGCCTGATCCCGGCTCTGATAAACTAAACGAACCGATCGCCTTGCCTTGTGCTAAAGGGGGAATGAAACGTTTTTTTTGATCATCCGATCCCCATTGAGCTAAAATGACCTGAGCAAGGCCTGTCACAGCCACACTGATCGCATAGCTTGCACTGACTTTTGCAATTTCCTCCAGAGTCACAACATAATCCTGATACCCTAAACCAGCGCCGCCCCATTTTTCTTCCACAGGGATCCCCGTGAGGCCAAGATCACCCAGCTGAGAAATCCATTCTTTTCGAAAGACCTCTTGTTTTTCATCTTCATTGACCTTGGGGGCCATTGTAGATGCCACAAATTTCTGGGTGAGCCCTCGAAGCTCTTTTTGTAACTCTGATTCTGAAAACTCCATAACCTTCCTTTAGCATGAAATGACTGTTTTGAGACCGTCCATCCGGAGCAATTCAAAACATCAGTCTAACTCATTGAATTTCGTAGAAAAAGCCTTAGAGCTCGTGACGTTAAAAAAAGAATATGTCATACTTTCTAAAGCAAGTGCGGGGCAATGTCATGGAAAGCTTGAAAGTAATTGTCAATTATTGGGAAGCTCGATCTGCCCGAATAGAAGAGCGTTTGGACGAGGTGATTGAAGCTGGCTGTCGAGAAGTCTCTGCTTTTGTACCCTGGCAAGTTTTTGAATCAGACATCAGTCACTCGCTGCAGCGATTTATTCAGGTCTGTTATCAAAAAAAGATAAAACTTAAGCTCATGCCTTGTCCGGAGCCAGGGGTGCATTATCGTCTCAGTGGCGTGCCTAAGGAGCTTTGTGAGCATGAAAAAACGCTAGCCCGTGATGAGCGCGGGGCTGTGATTTCTATCATCCTAGGGCCTAAAGCAACTGCTTTGCCGTCGCTTTTCGAAGCCGAAGTAAAAAAGAGACTTTATAGCTATTTGTCTCGTTTCCAAATCTTTCTGGCAGACCTGATTAAAAATAACCCCAAACTTGTAGATACGATTGAAATCGACTTGAGTGGCAGCTTTTGGAAGTACTATCGGTCTTATCTCCCAGCTTCCTTTCAGCCCTATGAAGGCTCTGGAGGTGATTTTTCAAAAGATGCGAATATGGCCTATCGAAAGTCTTTGGATCAATTTTTTCTTCAGCCAGAGTTTGTAGGCAGATTGAATCAAAGCGATATTAATCAACACCTCCATTTTTGGAAGTCTTCTCGCTTTGAAAAATCGAATCGAGATATTTTTTATCATCAGGCAGAAGCTGTTTATCGCACACGAATTTATCAAATGCTTCAAAAGTCACAATCTAATTTAAAGATTAATGAAATTGAAGTTTTTTGTCCTGAATCTGATCCTTCTCAAACGCTTTCGACTTTTCTTAAGATTTTATCAAAAGGATACTCTGATTTTTCTCGGTTGAGTAAGCTCCTTAATTTCTATGCAGTAAAACGAGTTGGCTCTTCCGAAGGAAGCGTTTTATCCCAAATTCATTGGAGCTCGATGGGGGGATTTTCACATCTTTCACAATCAGAACGTCAGTTTTTAGTGATGAAATCTCTTTTGCTTTTTGGGTCCCAACGAGGAGGCGTATTAATTCATGACCAAGATTGGCTGGACCTTTCAAGGGGATTTCGCACCCGTCTCGATCGGATCGCAAGGGATCTTCAGTCTCGAAAACTCTACATGGAACACCAAGTGCTGGTTCTAAGTAACCACCTTTGGGGAGCAAGTGAGATGATTTGGAAAGAGTCAAGTCAGACTCTGGGACATCGAGCCCAACAACTTGCTCATTCAAATTTGCTAAAAGAAGATTTATCGGGACGTTTATTGATTGTTGAACCCAGTGTCATCATTCAAAAATCAACTCTTAAAAACATTCTAGCTTGGATAAAGGCCGGAAGAATAGCTCTCATTCCAAGAAATGCTCTTTATTCTGATGGCGCAAAAAGAATCTTGGATGAACTTTTCCATCATTCCCAGCGTCGATATCAATTGAATGTTGGCTTACCTTATGAAATTTTGGAGTATCCGGATGGAAAAGCAGTACTCTACGATATGGAGTATCCTTCAAAAGAGAGTTCGGAGCTCGTTCATGCATGGCAGATGTTTATCACTTCGATGCTTAATCTTGCGGGTGTTAAGCAGATTTGCAAGAGCACTGAAAGAAGAGTTGAATTTCTTTGCCTCAAACGTAAGCAAGGTGAGGGAAGAGGGCAGGGGCTGTTTGTCTTGAATCCAACTTCATCAACACTGAAGACCAAAGTCGTTTTTGATTCAGAGGTATCGTTAAAGCATTTATTTAGCGCAGAATTGGCTCACGACCGTGGAGAGCAAAAAAATGAAAGACAGTTCGACCTAGAAATTCCCGCTTTTGGAATTCTTCCTCTTTCGATTGAGGGTCTTTCAGATGATCAGGGCGAACGAATCAACGCAGCATTGTCAGAAGGGCCTTCTCATGGATTATAATTGGGCTCAGTTTGAAAAGCTTTTTTTTCCAAATGTTCGTTCGAGTACACCTGAGTTAAGTCGATCGCTTGCGCCTGTGCATTTGATTCATGATCAAGAGAATGTTTGTGCTGCTTATGATGGAGTTGATGATTTAAGTGAATGGATTGGAAGTCCTCTTGAAGACTGTTTGGAAGTTTTAAAGCCTAGAACGGTTTTTACGTATGAGTTGGGTTCTGTTGAAGCTGTTTTAATGAATCTCCATGAGGTTCCGCATCTTCAACTTCAGTCACAGCTCATTCGTGATTTAATACTTCCTGACCGAGTTCAAAAACACACTAAAACCTTTTATGGAAAGAAAGCCGTC
>CAYLWK010000392.1:0-3070 GCA_964387255.1 uncultured Oligoflexia bacterium | reverse complement strand
ATCATCACATCATCACATCATCACATCATCACATCATCACATCATCACATCATCACATCATCGAAACTAAAACGAAAAACAAACAATAACATCACTTTACTTAGATCGATCTTCCATTGGTTTTCATCAAAATCTGCCTAAATATACAAACCTAGGTCGCATTTTGGTTGCAAACGAAAAATTATGCCGCTGTTTTTTTAAGACGTCTCACACCATCTGCGATCAACAATCGCATGAGAACCTGATAAGGAACGCCTTGTTTCTTTGAAAGCGATTTAAGTTCTTTGATCAGGTCTTCCTCAAGGGCAATACTGGTCGGTTTCCTTCGAGCACCTTTCAGGCGTGACATCCCAGCGATAATCTCTTTGGGATCAAACTCAATCTTGTCATATTCCCTGAGTCGCTTTGCGTATTTCTTCATAAAGCCTTTTTTCCTTTCGATTCGCTAATCTCGAACTAATTGGCCTTACCCTGCCTTCTCGTAGAGTAAAAACCACCGATATAAATCTTCCCTCATAGGATGGGCCAACCATACAGAGCCTCTCCTCTTCAACTTTAGGAGAAACTTGACGACCAAGGGGAACTCCCAATCCAAGTTCAAAAAGGGACTCAACTTCTTCTTGGGCAACTCCATGTTTTTGCTCACTCTTGGTACTATTTCCCTTGTCCCATTCGAATTTAAACGATTCTGACTGCAAGTACCAATAAGCTAACCATAATACGAACTTGAACCGGCCCATAGGACCACCATAATGCACTATAGTAAAGTGTGCAACACTCTACTCTGTTCAACTCTTTAAGTTGCTCCGATGAAAAGGTTGTAGTGCACCCCTGAGAATCCGTTCAGCCTAAAAGTGTTACCTATGTCTCGAGAATAATCTGTTACCCATGTCTCCGGAATAGACCAAAAAATAATGGCGGCGAGAGAGGGATTCGAACCCCCGGACGGGTTACCCCGTCTCCGGTTTTCAAGACCGGCGCTTTCGACCACTCAGCCATCTCTCCTTGAGCCAGATGGGTCCTGTAAACTTATTTGAACCTCGGACTTTAGTGAGTTTTTCGCTCCAGATCAAGTCACAATACAGCCAATATTAAAATAAGCGCTCCAGCTGCCCCAATGGGGGATCAATATTGTCAGCTTATGGTTTCAAAATCCATAGTGCGTCGTCTTTGAGCGTGAACCCAGGAGCTCCCTCACAATACCTTTTAAGCACGTCTGGAATTCGAATATCGCCGTGATCGTTTTGATAGTTCTCTAAAACCGCAATAAAAGTCCGCCCCACCGCCAGACCAGACCCATTCAAAGTATGCAAAAATTCGTTTTTCTTTTTCTCTTTTTTGTACCGAATTTTAGCCCGTCTCGCCTGGAAATCACGACAATTAGAACACGAAGAAATCTCTCGATACCGCTGCTGGCCCGGAAGCCAAACTTCTATGTCATAGGTTTTAGCAGCACTAAATCCCATATCACCCCCACATAAAAGCATCACGCGGTAAGGCAAGCCAAGCTTCTGAAGGATTGACTCCGCGGCTTCTGTCATTTGCTCTAAAGCTTGGTCGGAAGCTTCTGGCAACGTGAGGTTCACAAGCTCCACTTTTTGAAACTGATGCTGCCGGAACAATCCTCGCACATCCTTGCCATGAGAGCCCGCTTCAGATCGAAAACAAGGCGTGTAAGCCGTAAGCTTAATTGGCAAGTCCTCTGGCTTTAAAATCTCATTGGCATAAAGATTCGTGAGAGGTACTTCCGCCGTTGGAATCAAATAAAGCTCTCGATCAGAACTTTGAGTTTTAAATAAGTCTTCCTCAAACTTAGGAAGCTGCCCAGTCCCTTGCATCGTCTCTGGAGTCACTAGGAAAGGGGGGATCACTTCTTGGTAACCATTCAAGCGTGTGTGCTCGTCGAGCATGAACTGAATCAAGGCGCGCTCTAACGTCGCACCTGCTTGACGATAGACTGAAAATCGAGCTCCTGAGAGCTTTGCGGCTCTTTCAAAATCCAAAATTTCCAAACTCTCGCCTAGCTCAATATGATCTTTGGGGTCAAAGTTAAACTCAGGCACCTTCCCCCAAGAACGTATTTCAACATTCTGATGCTCATCTTTCCCTTCGGGAACATCCTCATCAGGAAGATTGGCAATCCGAAGAAGTATGTCGTTCAACTGATCCTCTAAACTTCGTAAAGACTGATCTAATGCCTGAATCTCTGACCCAAGCGCTCGCATTTCTAAAACTTTGGATTCAGCTTCTTTCTCAGCACTCGGGTCATCTTTTTGTTTTTTCTTTAAACTAGCAATTTGAGAGCTCACTTCATTACGGGTTGCCTTCAGTCTTTCATTCTGAGTGATCATTTGCCTTCTTTTTTCTGACAAAGAAGTGAGCTCAGATAAAAATGCGTCGTCTTGATTTCTTTTTCTCAAGGCCGCTTTAAAACCCTCTGGGTTAGCTTCGATTTGTTTTATATCAATCATTTTAATTTCCTCTTCTCGCTGAGACATCGCATCAGTCTCATCAGACTCACCCAAACTCAAGCTTGGTCACAAAAATCGCTCGATTTCTTTTCGGTCGGGAGCATCAGGAGCAACTTCCAAATATTTTTGAAACGCTTTCGAGGCGTTCGTTCCATCGCCTAACGCCTGATAGGCTAACCCTAAACGCTTGTACACAAGTGGATCAGCTTCATCAATCTTTAATGCTGCCCGGTACAAGGCAATCGCCCCATAGTAGTTTTCTAAAAGGTAGTTAGCGTAACCAGCCATTGCCTTGGGACTTGCAGCTGTAGGAGCAAATTGCATGGCTTGATTAAAATACTTGAGAGCATCATGGTACGCCTCTATGGTGAGCATTTGCTTTCCTAATGCCACCATTGCATTGACGTTTGATGGATTTTTCTCAAGCTCCAATTGAAACTCTCGCTGAGCCTCTTTCCGGTTGCCCATCAAAGCATAAAGCTCTCCGCGGAAATAATGCAGATTCGGATACTTTGGATATCGAGCATAAACCTGGTCAAGTGCCTCTCCAGCCTTCTCAAACTCAGTTAATTGAATGTATATTTTATACTGATCCACAA
>CAYLWK010000391.1:0-3385 GCA_964387255.1 uncultured Oligoflexia bacterium | reverse complement strand
AACCGTGAGCCAGTACACCCAGTCCCATACTTTTCAATGGCATCTTGAGCTGCTTTTTTAACTCGCGGATCATGTGTGAGTCCAAGGTAGTTGTTAGATCCAATCATCACTCTTTGTTTCTGATTCGAGATCACTCTTGGACCTTCAGTCGCACCAATTGCCCGAAAATAAGGATAGATCCCCGCTTCTTTTACCCGTTGAGGTTCATCATAGTTGAAGCACTTGGTAAATAAATCACGCTTTTCATCCATAAACTCACCTAGTCCTGTAATAACTTAACGTTTTAGGCCAATACTTATTGGTATCACTGGCGCCAGGGTGGGTCAAATCCGCCACACCCTGAAAATGAATCTTTAGATTAGATTTTGACGCTATGCATTTTATTGGGTAGACTATAAGAGTCTGGTATTGCAACTCACCAGGGCGCCACTGAGTTGTTTTTCCAGTGGAGACCGTATGTTGCAACAAATCAATGATGCCCTGAGAAAATTTGTTTCTCCCATCGCACAAACACGCTCAGCCCACGCGGCGAGTTCGGATCAGCAAAATTCTGAGTCAGGACTCAGTTACTCTCCCGAGGATTTCAAAAAAGACCCGTCTCAAGACCAAGAAGACGCAAAATCACCCAAACAACAGCCAAAAAAAAACCCTCTCGAAGGGTTCACTCAACATGGAAATGTCTTAAAACCCCATGCGTTTCAAAGAAAAGAAAACTCTTTTAGTCCATCAAAAATGGAAAGTGAAGCACTTGAAGTCAACGAACGCACAGAAGCCCCTTTTCCAGGCACGCCCAAAATCGAAACTTCCCAACCAGGAGAGCAACTCTCACCTAAATCCACTCAAGGTGTGACTGAAGCGTTTATCCAACTCATGGAGCGGATTCATCCTAAGTCCGATAAGAAAACCATAGCTTTCACGCCTGCCAAATATCGGGACTCCATCGCAAAGCAAAAAAAATCGACCCAGTTCCGTAAAGGAATGGTCGTTGACGACAAGATCGTTTAAACTAGTCCCGTATGGAAAGCTTAACGATCAGTAGTATCCTTGGAGCGTTGATTCTCACTTTTTTTGCTATGGAGTTCATGGCTTGGTTCATGCACAAATTCGTCATGCATGGTTTTTTGTGGAACCTGCATGAAGATCATCATGTTGTCACACCTGGCTTTTTCCAGAAAAACGATTCCTTTGCATTGATGTTTGCCATTCCGAGTTTCTTTCTGATGCTCTTCGGTTCGCTCGCTGGGTATGATTTGAAATTTTGGATTGGGTCTGGAATTCTTGTCTACGGTATTGCTTACACCATCGTCCATGAAATCTTTATTCACCGTCGTGCCCATTGGTTTGGCAATGGAAAAAATTGGTATTCAAGAGCACTTCGAAAAGCACACCTTGATCATCACTTCACCACTGGCAAAGAAGGTGCTCGCAACTTCGGAATGCTTATCGTGCACCCAAAGTACTATGTAGCGGAAATTAAAAAGTTACGCCAAAAGCGCAGTCTCTCAACTGCTGCAAAATCCTCTTAACTTGTGTGTGATTTAAAAAACGAACCCTACGTCTGAGACAATCATCGAAACGATCGAAACCGATAAAGCGGCAGTGAACGCTTTCGCTTCCAAGGATGAATCAATCGAAGAGGTAAATGCCAAAGCCAAACCCCAAAACCACGAATGATCTCCACTAGCTTTCCAAGCTTTGATACCACAGGCCTTCGGTCCCATGCTTTTTCTCCTCGTCGTACAACCAACCAACCAATTGCCTCATAAACAAAAGAAGCAATTGAGATGGCAAGCGAGGCACGTAGAGGTAAATAAGATAATCCTGCTCTTCCAGAATAATAGCGAAGCGCTGCTTCCTCTACTAGGCGACTCATAAGACGATGCGCAAGCACACGATTCCTCACTTCCACCAGTGATTCCGGGTCACTTAGGCCTGCTTGTTTGATCCATTGTCTTGGTACATATAGCCGACCCATTCTGGCATCTTCTTCAAAATCACGACTGATATTCGTCATCTGCATTGCCATTCCCATTTCAGAGGCAAACTGCAGTGCCTTTGAATCACTCACACCCATGATATGGCACATCATCAGACCCACAACGCTCGCAACTCGGTAACAATAAAGTTCTAAGTCTTCCAAAGTCTCGTAATGGATTTTCTCAATGTCCATTGCCATTCCCTCGATGAGCTCCAATGGGTAATGACTCGGGATCCGATAGATTTCTATGAGTTTTCCAAACGAAACAAAAGCAATCTCAGAAGCTGTCTCACCTCTATAAAGTGCCAATGTCTTTTCACGAAGTTCACGAACTTTTTCACGCTTTAACTTAATTTTTTCTTCTAAAGAAAGGTCATCCCGATGATCCACATCATCAACCTGATCATCACAATAACGACAAAAACTATAGAGCAAGTAGGCACCGAGCCGTGTTTCTCGATTAAAAAAAAGACTTCCCAGAGAAAAACTCTTCGAACCTTTTTTGATGATCGCTTTCGTTTTTACATAAAGTGATTCTAAAGAATCATCAGAAGCCAAGGCTTCTTCATGCATATGCCATTCCTTGAGGCATGGATCCAAGTTCAATTCGCTTTTCTTGGATGTCGCTCATGATGGTAGAGGCAGTTGCTTTGGCAGAACCCACCACACCTGGAATTCCTGCTCCTGGATGTGTTCCAGCGCCCACAAAATACATTCCCTCTAAATGATCATCTCGATTATGCTGTCTAAAATAAGCACTCTGCGTGAGAAGAGGTGTTAGAGAAAACGCATTGCCCATATGAGCATTTAAAACCGTTTTAAAATCATTTGGTGTGAAAACTCGCTCCGTAACAATCTCATTTCTAAGATTCGGAAGATATCGCTCCTCTAGAAAATTCATAATACGATCTCGATACCGAGGTGCTTCTTTTTCCCAATCAACTTCTAAGTCCCCTAAATGAGGCACGGGAGAGAGTGCGTAAAAAGCATCACATCCCTCAGGTGCTACCGAAGGATCAGAAACCGTCGGCACGTGAAGATATAAAGAAAAATCTTCTGCTAACTGTTTTTGTTTTCCAAAAATGTTTTTCAAAAGTCCTTTATAACGAGGTCCAAAAATCACATTATGATGCGCTAATTTCCCGCGGTATTGTTTTTTTGTGCCGAAATAAATCAAAAACAAAGACATAGAATAATTCATCCGATTCAAACGTCTTGCTCGAGCCCGCGTGACGGAATCATCTTTTAAAAGATGATTATATGTGTAATGCACATCTGCATTGCTGACCACAAGAGGCACTTTTCGAACTGTTCCATCTTGAGTTTTCACGCCAGTTACTTTTTTATTTTCAGTCAAGATGGCATCGACTGGACTATTATAATGGATCTTGCCGCCTAAATCTTCAA
>CAYLWK010000390.1:0-3354 GCA_964387255.1 uncultured Oligoflexia bacterium | reverse complement strand
ATTTTTCTTAAAATATCCAAATCTTTTGGGCCAAAGTAAACTCGAGTAGGAATTGAAAACCGCTCCCCACTGAGAGGATAGATCATGCTGATTCGGCCTCCCCCACTACTCACTGGTTGAATTAACCCTCGAGACGGAATCGATCGATCTTGGTTCACGATGGCAGCCGTAAAGTAACGATTGGTTGAACCAATCCAACGCACGGGCGATGAAATCGACTCAAACTCTACTGCTCCATCTAAAGAAACCCACTGAATCTCGTCTTTAGTCCAATAAATTAAATGACGGTCAATCAGATCTTCATCTGAATCAATTGCTTGAGCACTTAAAAAAACAAATGCATGACTTGCCGGACGTGTTTTAAACCGACCTTCAAAAGTCACATTTAAAAAGGGGGAGTCCTCTCGATAAGTCACGATTCGCTTTAACTCAACATTTTCGTCTTCAAACTGCCAAACCGCTTTTCCTTCTTCGGAGTGAACAAGGTTCCCAGAGGCTGTGGTGAGATAACCCAAGTCCTCTCGATCAAACGCAAACTGCAAGGAACTTGTTTTATGCACGAGTGTTTCTAAATCGACTTTTGGTGCATTTGCTTTTTTGGAGCGCCGATATCCATCAAGCTGCCAATCTCGAAGTAGATGTGGACCATTACCGAGCGTGACGTTTGCATTCTGGATTTTCAGAGAAACCGTTTGAACACTTTCTTTTGGTTTTAACTGAGCTGCATTTTTTAAAACACGTTGTTTTTTTGTTTTAATTTGGTCTAAAGCTTCGTTGGAAATTTGGGTAGTTTCAGAACCAGCTTGCGTTTGACTCAATTGATCTTGAGAGACGGTGTTCGGAGCACTTGCTTGGGGTTCAAGATAGAGCTTTTGCCAGCCAAAAAATAATAGAAAACTGATCACAACAGCCCAAAGCGTTTTTTTCTCCATGATGTGGTCGTCCCACCTTCCTAGCTATGCTTGATTTGAGTCAAATTCTTAGAATCGATCTTTTCTACCTGAAAAGGAGACGGATCATAACCCCCTTTTGCAAAAGGATGGCACCGGCCGAGTCTTTTAAGGGTCCACCACAAGCATCGAGACCATGGCTCTCCAGATCGAAAACAATCCAAGCTATACTGACTACAACTTGGTTCAAAACGGCACCCAAACCCCGGGCCGCATAAAACATGTAAAAAAGGCGAAACAGCACGCCGATAAAGCCAAAGAAAACCAATACATACAGATTTAATCACCTTTTGACCCCCGTCTGCTCAAACCAGGTCAATTTTTCAAGATGCTTTGGCAACTGCACATGCACACAATGCTTTAGATTTTCAACAAACAACGGGTCTATTTTCTTTTGCCTCGGAATCACCACGTTGTAATCATAGGCTCCCAAAAGCTCAGAATGTTGACGAAACCACTCACGAATAAGGCGCTTCATCTTCACTCGCTGAACGGAACTCATTTTTGGCTTGAAGGTCATGCCCAAGCGATAGTGGCCAATTGAGTTTGAAATTCGATAAATGACACATGCAGATAAAGAAATCCGCTGGCTTTTTTGAAAAAACCTTAGAAATTCATGACGATCATGAAGCCGGAAGCGGCGTCCGAAAGATTCATTTTCCTGATACAGGTGCGGTGAGCTGCTTTCGACCACGGGCTCGCCTTCGATTGAGTACTTTTCGACCATTTTTGGTCTGCATCCTTGCTCTAAATCCAAGGGATCGTTTTCTTTTAACGCGACTAACCTTTAACGTTCGTTTCATAGCTTTGAGATAATTAATCGATTTGACCATCCATTGTCAAGCGACTTGCAAGCATGCTAATCAAACATATTGCTTGAATTGGGATTCGATGACCATCAGTTTCCTCACAGCAGTAAAATCCAATTGAACCAATCTCATTGATGAGTAACGATGAGACTGTTTAAAATTCGTGTCGGGGTATTATGAGCTTCAACTTTGAAATCGACTCTAAACAGTGGCCAGACATCTGGAGGGCTGCTTATTAAATCTTAGAGCAAAAGATCGTTGAGGGTCAGCTGAAGGCGTGGATCCAACCATTAAAGCTGATTGAAACAGAGACTCAAGGTGAAAAAATCTGTGTTCATTTGGCCGCTAAAAACGATTTTTCAGCGGATTGGTGTCGAGATCATTTCCAAAAGGACATTGAAGGTGCTTTTTCTCAAGTTCTTGGAGCTGATTGCCAAGTGAATTACCGTGTGATTGACCAACCCATGCCATCAAGAGACGATTTTACGGGAGCAACGGCTTCAGACCCTTTTGAGGCGTCTTTTTCAGATGATCCATTCAGTATTAATGATCTTTCCCAAGAAGAACATGAACCCTCGGATTTCTTAGGTCCAGCCCGCTCAGAATCATCCACTGGCTCAGAATCCTCTTTGAACCTAGGCTCCTTTGAAGCGCTAGAGAAAAATAATTCAAAATCTGTTCGTACCTCTTCAAGCCAATGGGAAGAGCCAAGGGATCATCGTGATAAAGGGATCGACCCCGATTACACCTTTGACAACTATATTGTCGGTGCGAGCAATCAATTTGCCTACGCTTCGGCAATCGATGTGGCAGAAAACCCAGGAAGGCAATACAACCCTCTATTTCTTTATTCTCATCCAGGATTAGGGAAGACACATCTTCTTTATGCAATCGGCAATGCGATTTTAAAAAATAATCCTCGTTCAAGAATCTGCTATTTATCGGCAGAAACTTTCGTAAATGAGCTCATCGAATCGCTTCAAAAACAAAAAATGCCTTTGTTTCGAAAGCGATTCCGATCAAGCTATGATGTTCTATTGATTGATGACATTCAATTCATTGCAGGAAAAAAACAAACTGAAGAAGAGTTTTTTCACACTTTCAATGCACTGTACTCTTTGAAAAAACAAATCGTCCTAACTTCAGACCGACCGCCGAAAGAAATTTTAAAATTAGAAGAACGTATTCGAACACGATTTGAATGGGGCCTTGTGGGAGACATTTCTCCGCCGGAAATTGAAACACGAATTGCTATTTTAAAAAATAAAGCGGAAAGAGAAGATATCTTTCTTCCTGATGACGTTGCAACCTTTTTAGCAACTCACATTAAGTCAAACGTAAGAGAACTTGAAGGAATGCTTATTCGACTTCAAGCACACGCGTCTTTAACAGGGTCAGAAATTTCTTTAGAGATGACTAAAAATGAACTTAAAAATATGATTGAGGAAGAAGATTCCTTAATCACAGTTGAAAGCATTCAAGAAATTGTTTCTAAACACTTTCAAATCCGCCCGAGCGAATTAAAATCCACTACCCGATCTAAAATTGTAGCCCTACCAAGACAGATTGCGTTGTTTCTTTCTCGAAAATACACC
>CAYLWK010000389.1:0-12704 GCA_964387255.1 uncultured Oligoflexia bacterium | reverse complement strand
AGTCACAGGATTTTGATTCCTGCATTCCTAGGTTCGAATCCTAGTGCCCCAGCCATTAACAAACTAAAATAATCAGTTATTATTTTCCATTAATTACAGCTAGTTATCCAGTTTCAATTCATCATTTTTTGGCTTCGCTTGGCTACTGATAGCCAAATGGACCTTCCTTAAGCTTGTTTTAAGGGCAAAAAATATGGCTTTTTTGCCATATCAAAATATGGCATAATTAAGATTGTGAAAGCGAAGTCGGGAACCGTTCTTGAGAATGCACAATGGAAGATTAAGATCTACACTCCACCTAAAGAACATGGACCTGTACATGTTCATGTCGTTGCAAAAGGTGAAAAGGCAGAAGTTAAGATTGAACTTGAGACATTAACGATGAAAGGAAGAACGCGTTTTTCTAAGAAAACGGTTCGAGGAATCATCAGATACATTCATCAAAATTACGATTTTTTGATGGATCATTGGGAGAAATTAAATGGCAAAAAGAAAAAGACCCAATCTAAAAAGCGCCCTAAGTAGAATTGATAAAACATCAGATGAGATGTTTGGTGATCTTGATTTGGATCTATCAACACTTCCTTCGTTGAATAAACCAGAGAAAGAAAAAATCACGGCGAACTTTGATGCGGATGTTTTAGCAGCAATTAGGCAAGTAGCCGATCGGCATGATGCTTCTTACACCGCTTTGATGAATGATGTGCTTAGGAAAGTCTTTTTAAATAACAGAAAAGCTGATTAAAGATTAGGTTCTAGAACTTTTTTGATTTCATTACTATTGTCTACGATAAAATATTGACGAATATCAGGTTTGCTCGCCGGGTAGAGATTTGATGTATTTCATTATTTTGGCCTTATTTCTTTCATTTGTGGATATTTTGCTAAAAAATCATAAAGAGCTTTTCTTTGAAAATAGTCTAAATTCAGTTCTTCTTCTATCAAGCGGTGACAAAACCCACCTAGTCACCCGCTAGAATTTCTTTTTGATATTGTTCGATCAAAGGTTCCAATCCTTGGAGTCTGATCCAATATTGATTTGCCTGGTTCTGATACACTGCAATGGGTCGCCCATGGTAGTCAGTCAATATAAGTGAATCAATATAATCTAGGTTTAAATTTGAAAGACTGTTTAAGTAATTAGGCACAGAATCTAGCAAGTTAAACACATTTACTACTCTCGATAATTCTGATTTGGTCCATTTTTCGATTTTCCCATCGGGGTGTAGTGCTAGTCTAAATGCTCGTTTGCTCCACTGAACAGTTTGATTCCTATTCCACGGAACTTGAATCACAATTGACCGTTTGCTTTTCCGATAATTCCAACTTCCTTTTTCATGACTGATTCCTATTCGCTTAATTTTATCAAGCGATTTTCGAATTGGACTGCCCAAGTCACTTGGAGTTCTAAAGTTAAAAAGCTTTTTCACCTCGAAAGCAACTGGAATATCTAAAAGTTTATCCTTAGCTTTACCGATCAATCTCGCGACTACAAAATCAAAACTTGGTAAAGCTTCCTCTGAGGGGATCATACGTAGAGAGTCATGAAACATTAAAGTAGTTATGATTCCCCTTTTTTTCATCTTATCAACACTTAGATTTAAAAAAAGCGCCATTGCGTTGAATTCTTGTAAAGTAGATACGACTAACTCTTCAGACGAGCCTAGCAGGAAAAAAATGCTATGTTTCAACCAATAAAGAAAAGGTTCTAGAGCGATTTCTTTTCCTACCTTCTGCCGCATTCTGCCAAGAAGGGTATTTATATCTTTAGAGTGAGGATAAAGAGATTGAATGAATGCGAGTAAAACCAATAATTCCGCCTCAGAGGGATGATAAGCTCTTAACTTAACCCTACCTGAGGGATTTAAGCTTCGAACTAACACTCGCTCGTGACGGTTAGGAAGGGTCACCGACAGCGCAAATGGACTTCGGTCATCATTTAGTCTGAAATACTCCAGTTGAGCGAATCCTTCAGTCCATGCCTTGGATGGCACCAAATCTGGCCTTTGATTCCTAAAGTTCTCTTGTAGATATTGAACTACTTCTTCTACAAAATCAGATTTCAAGTCCTTTTGTCTTTCTTGAGTTAAAGGCCCACTGTGACCTGTGCCTAACCAGCGCCATAGGCTTGTTCTTAAGTCTCTTGAATAAGGCCGCCCTTCAAAGCTTGGAAGGTACCCTTCAGAATCTCTAACAGTTTGAGACATTGCATTTTTACAAACGTCTTGCGCGGCACGAAGACTGTGCAAATTTAAAAAATAACCTCCCGATATCAAAGCTATTCCTAAGATATAAATCTTTTTTAAAACCGTATTTTTCACAAGATGGTTTCAGATATCATAATCCAATTCAAAGGTGGACTAAATTGAATTTTATTCTTTTGCCATTCAGATGGCTTGATCTAAAGTATTTTAATTCAGTCTTTCTATAGAGAAACAGGTCCTCGTGCTCCTGAATTGCTTACCCTTAACCTCTTGGAGTTAACCAGATAACTCTTTCACAGATAGGGACATTAAAAGCCTGAACTCTTGACCGATTAGAATCTCGAATTAGGAAATCAACATTGGCTTGCTCTTCGTATTTTTTCTTTTCCCAAGTGGGCTCATAGCCAACAATTGCAGCGACGTGTCTACCTCTTCCGCCTGTTTCACCATAATTATAATTACTCACGCACAAAAAAGGATTTCCTTCATTCAAAAGAGTTAAAGCGAGATTCTGAAACTTTTTGACTTGTGAATTTGAGCTAAAAGTTTCTTCCTTGATTTCAAATCCATTTTTAGAGCGAATACATTTTCCTAAGTCTGACGTTTCTGGAGCTTTCTTTATAAATCCATTTTCTTCCTTCTTTATTCCAGAAAAATAGCATTGCATCGATCCATCAATTTCTTCACAAATAAAATCGCCCATTTCCTTTTCAATTTTTACCAACTCCAGTATTTCAAGATCTTCTGGGAGACTTTGATGTTCTTCTGCCTTCTGGTTGACGACTGTCCTCAATGCCTCGAGTTTCTCAACAAACTCACGATCAAAACTAAAAGCTGATTCGGTACAACCTTCTCCATTTTGAAGTCGCACTAATGTGTCTTGTGCGGTTCCCCCATCTCTTGAAGTGAAATATTTGCGTTGACTCCGATCGGAAGGGTCTATGGGTTTAACGGAAAGGATCACACTGCTCTGTCCAAAAGTCTCCCGAAGATGTCGGTAGAAAAGGTAAGATTCCGATAAATCAATTGAAAGCCCAAAGTTTCGTTTGCAATAAGCTTCAAACAAGGCTGATGCAGCAAAGACATGGCAAGAACCGCCTTGTTGAAGTTCAATTTCAGATTGAAATTGTTCACTTAAATCCACAAACTCAGCGAATTTTTTTCCATCATAGGTAAACTCTCCCCTCATGATTCCCATGATATTCGTGCTAATAGTCGCAAGGGGAGGAGAAGTCTTTGGTAGTTTCTCTGAATCAACCTGAGATCCGATTTCCAATTGAATCTCTTCCGAAGTAGTATGTCTTAATATCTGCTCTAACGAGGGATTACTTAACTCCCAAATTTCACGATAATACTTTGAATCTTCATTTACAATCCGAATGAGATTTTTTCCTGAGCGTGATTTTTCAGAAAGAATGATAAAAGAGTCTTTCGAAGTAAGGGTTGCTCCAGCCGTTTCCCAACGAATGGAAGGCTCAAGACGATACACTCTTAATGTGTTTCCTTCATTAGGAGCGATGTCACTAGGTTGCTCATTCTCTTGATGAATGACCTTTTTCTTTTTTTCTTTCTCCTCTTTCTCTATTTCATTTTCTTGATCTGAGCGAGGTGCCGTATACACTCTTATGATGTTTGCTGATTCGTTTTTTAGATTAGTGACGCTTGTTGCGTACTGTGGTTTGGAAACTTCCTCGCCATCAAAGATCTCTATGAGAGCAAAACCTTTATACTTTCCCTCATTCACCCACCCTGCAATTTCTACAGTTTGATTCATTAACTCAATTTTAGAGTTACTAATCCCAGTAAGGCTTGTTGGCAGTACGAAAATAAAATTTGAGCCTATCCGATATCGGTCCCCAATCCCTGGAGGAAGTTCGGTTGATTCTTGAGCAAAGCCAAAGCAGGGAGCACATAAAATAAAGAGTCCAACAAACGTTTGAAGCACTTTCTTAGTCATGAGTCTATTTCCTATTTTAAATCTCTCGAAGGGTATCTATATCTTTTCGTTTGATGCGTCCATTTTTTAATTTGAGACTTTTGACTCAATCCAATGCAAAATCCGATCAAGTAAAATGGCCATTAAAGCTGTTGGGATGGTCCCAAGTAAGATTGTGTTGGTTTGGACAGAGGCAATTCCTCGAAAAATCGGCTCGCCAAACCCTCCTGCTCCCACTAGTGATGTCAGGGTTGCCGTTCCAACTAAAAGAACGGTAGCGATTCGAATTCCCGCCAACATAGTGGGAAGAGCCAATGGAATTTCAACCGTTCTTAAAATTTGCATGTCAGTGAGGCCAATTCCCCGAACCGCATCTTTTAGAATTGGGTTGACTTCCTGAATCCCTACATAGGTGTTTCTCACGACCGGCAATAAAGCATAGAGACTCAGAGCGATAATGGCAGGTGTTTGTCCAATTCCCAATAGAGGAATTAAAAATCCAAGCAATGCAAGACTTGGAATCGTTTGAATGGTGTTGACTACTCCAAAGACATAGTTGGCAATTTCAGGCTTTCGAGTCAGGATGATTCCAGAAGGCACTCCAATGATTAAAGCAATAAAAAGTCCAAACAAAGTCAAGTAAAGGTGCTGCCAAAACAATGTAAAAAGGTAATCTTTTTCACTCCAAAAATAATGTAAGAACCCTTTTTGAGAAGAACTTGTTTGGGCATATTTTCCTTTTACGAGTCCTGATTTCACTAAAAATTCACGGGAAACATCTGCTGGAGTTTTTCCTTCGGCATCGACTTGGAAATTCATAGCAGTGATCGTCTTATCGTCAAGCTTTCCAGAAAGTTCTTCTAAAACTGTTCTCAGTTCTGGGTGTTCCTGAATCGTTTCTTCTCGGACGAGTGGCGCAGCATAATAGGGCGGAAAGAAAAAACGATCATCTTCAAGAATACGAAGGTTAAAACTCTTGTTTCGTCCATCCGTTGCAAGAGCAGAAATCACGTCCACTTGACCTTGCTCAATGGCTTGGTACATCAATCCAGCATCTAGATTTGAAATGTTTTCTTTCTTAAATTTCAGACCATATTCTCGAGCTAGATTCTGATAGCCATCTGGGCGGTCCAAGAACTCTAATTCTGCACCCAACTTCAATTGGCCACTCACTTTTGCTAGGTCTGAGATTGAGGTGATTCCCTCTACTCTGGGATCGTCATTTCTAACGGCAATCGCATAAGTATTATTTAGACCAAATTGAGGCAACCAAATAAGATCAAAGTTTTGTTTAAACTCTTTTTTTACAATCTCAAAAACTTTCTCGGGATCATTGATTGCAGGTTTTTTCAATAAATTGACCAACCCTGTTCCAGTGTATTCTGGATAAAGATCTATTTCTCCGTTTTTAAGCGCTTCAAAGTTAACGACCGTGCCTCCCATATTTAATTTGCGAATGACATTGAGGTCGGTACGAGCTTCAATCAATTGAGCCATGGTCTCACCCAAGACGATGGATTCTGTAAAGTTTTTAGAACCAATCACAATGGGCTTTGCTTGAATAGAAGACATTCCTAGAAACGTAAAAATAAAAAATCCAAAGCTAAAAAATCTTACTATTTTTCCTAAGCTTATCTTGTCGAAATTTCCAAACTTTGCTTTTATGATCAACTTTTGTCTCATCGTAACAACTGTGCCTCCACGAAGTCTCGAACGAACTCTGAGTTTGGATTCGTTTCAAACTCTTTTCGTGTGCCCTGCTGAACAATTTGGCCTTTTGACATTAAAATGACTTGATCTGCTAGCCGGAACGCTTCAATCAGATCATGAGTCACAATCACGATGGTTTTCCCAAGCTTTTCCTTCAATCTCAGTGTTTCATTTTGAAGTTCTTTTCGTAAAATTGGATCTAGTGCTCCAAAAGGTTCATCCATGAGTAAGATAGACGGACGATTGATGAGTGCTCTTGCAATTCCAACACGCTGCTGCTGACCACCACTTAAATTTCTAGGGTATTGGCCTTTGAATCTAGAGGGCGGAAGCCCTACAAGTTCCATGAGCTCTTCTACGCGCTGGCTAATCTCTTCGGCATTTTCTTTTTTAAGAATGCTTGGCAGCAATCCGATATTTTCTTCAATCGTCATGTGCGGGAGCAATCCAGAGTTTTGAATGACGTAGCCCATTTGGTGTCTGAGCTGGATCACATCCGTCTCAGAGATGTCAGTGTCATTTACGATCACTCTGCCAGCTGAAGGTTCCAACAGACGATTGATTAAGCGTAAGGTTGTTGTCTTACCGCAGCCACTTGGACCAATGAGGGCAACCACTTGACCTTGATTGACAGAAAAACTCACGTTTTGAAGGGCGCGATGACCATTTTTAAAGATTTTCGATACGTTTTCAAATTTGACAGCTATACTCATAATTTAGGGGAGTCCTCGTTAAAACATATGCGTGCGTCATGATCAAGGATAAAGGAGTAAATCGGCATGGCTTTAAACCGATTTAATGAAAACAGCAGCCAATATTTAAGGGATTTGGTTGAATCTTTTGAAGAAGAGTCTCGTTTAGAAAAGTTTCTTTCGCTTGTTTGGTTTTCTGGTCCCATCACTGCCATCGCACTTTCCATTGCTTATTTCATTGGTTACCAAAAAGCGCCTCCCATTGCCCTAGTAGTTTATTTCTCCATTTTTACCTTCAGTGCCGGATTTATTTCTGTTCTTTCGAAAGTTGTGACAGATGCCAGACTTCGAAAAGCCCGAAAAATCCAAGAACGAAAATTTACTCATCTTGTTTGCTTTATTCCTGAGCTTTCTATGGTTTTAGTGAATGAGCTATTTAAAATTAAACGAGTTGATGAAATCGAAGAAGCTGCCTGGCTTCATGTCCTTGAAGATTCAGAACTTGATGAATATCCCATGCTTTTTGCTATCGAGCTCATCACCGGTGATCGAGAGTTAGCTGAAAAAATTGTTAAAAGCCAAGTGTTACGAAGAAAAGACCTCTATGTGCCCGCCAATAAAATTGTGGATCAAATCTTCATTGACCATAAAAAGACTTTAGACGAGATCCAAAAATCGAATCCACTGTCATATCGTTTTATTCAGCAGCTTTTGAAGTCTCAATCAAGCCAACGAAAAATTGGAAAACCTAGAGTCACTGAGTTTTTAAAACATGTCGAGGCGGCCAGAACTGATGGGGCACCTGAACGAGTCACTTATGCTATGTGTATTGCTATTTTAAGACTTTCACTTGAAATGCTTTTGGGTAGAAGTATTTTTGGTTTTAGATGGCAGTCTCAAGGGAAAACTGATTTCTTTAAGTTAATCAAAAAATATGAGGGAACCATCAATCGACAATATTATCTTCTTAGGCGACAACGAAGAAAGAAGAAGCTTAAGCCCAGTGACATTGCTCAATATCAAGCAATGACTGCTGAGATCAACCGCTTGAAAAATGAAATTCGAATTTTATCTAAAAACGAAACAGTTTATTTCATTAGCGATACTGCACCAACAAAAGATTCTGGAATTTCCTTAAGACCGATAGAGATCAGTTTAACTAAAAAGCAAATCTCTGAATTTTCAGAATTTCTTTGGGAAGAGTTTGAGGATTTATTTGAAAGTTATCATGAATCTGAAATCTTCAAAGACGAATTCTCAGAAGAGAGGCTCAACTTGTATCAGTTCCCGGATCTTTATATTCAAAGAAAAATAATCAAAATTTATGAGAAACTAGAATACCTCTTGGATCTCGATATCCCCTCTCGAAGAGATGCAGTACAGTTTAGTTTTGGAATCAGCCTTTCAACCATTGAAAGTCATATCACTCGAAAGACTCGCTTCACCTATCTCTATGCTTTAGTGGAGGAAATTGAAGATCTTCCGCAACTAGCAGCCGTAAAGACTTTGTATCGCCTACAAGAAGAGCTTAATATTTCACTTTCGGAGCAAGCGATTAAATTCTTCAAAAATGAATTTAGAATTGATCCTAAAAGTTTTGATGAATTAGATGCCAGGACTTGGATTTTAAGGTCAGAGAAAAAGCTACGAGATTTTGAGATTCAGCCGGATGTAACGAAAACAAAAATGTATCAAAAAATGCTAGGTACGTCCGCGATAAAGAACAAATGAATAGTCGTCTGGTTTAGAGTTTTGATTTTGAGTGTCATTCATGACACTCAGCGTAGCTTCAATCAACTTCATTGCGCAGTCTTCCAGTTCCCCTTTTCTAATAATCTCGCAAACAGCATCAATCGAAAGATTATCTGTAATTCCATCACTACAGATTAAAACAGTGTCTTTTTGAGTGAGTTCAAGGCTTGAGCCCACTTCGATACGCATCCCTGAAATGCCTACTAAGTTCGTTACAACCTGGCGCTCTTCTATAGGAAGTTCAGCCTCGTCTTGAATCATACCCGCTTCTTTTGCGTGACCAGCTGGAGAATGTGAAAGAGTCTTTAATTTAATGAGACCCTTTCCACCACAGACCAAGATCATTGAGTCGCCTGCATGATAAGATCGAACTTCATTACCATCAATTTCCACTGCAAATAGAGTTGAGAGTGAGCCGGTCCTTTGCTCTAAAAGCTTCTTATTGGAAATTTCAAACCCATTAATAATACGTTCGCGCAGAGCTAATTTTTTCTGATTGAGCTCATCTAAGAAAGTTTCAACACAGACTCCCGATGCTTTATTACCTCCAGGAGTGCCTCCAGCGCCATCTGCCAAGGCGATGACACCTGCTGTGGAGGAATCCTGAAACACTCCAACACAATCTCCATTCACAGCCTTTTGATCAGGACATTGATGAGCAAAATAAACCAGCTCTCCTTTTAAAAAGGGAATCTTGACGGGTCTTTCCAGATCCTCATTGATGACTTTAATTTCTTGAAATTTCAATTAAATGCTCTCCAACGAAATAATTCTAAGTGATTTTTCAGCATGCCAGCGGTTTTGAACTTTTTTAAAATGATAGAGCGTTTTAGGCCGCAGCAGATGTCTTTAATCTCTGTTGGGTGTTTTGAATAAGCCTTTTTTCCACCAAGTGCTTCATAAAAAATAAAAATCATGTCACAAATATCATCCATGCGACTTTCTTTTTTTTGAGATTTCCAATAGTACATATCTAAAATCTTAATATCAAAATGAAGTCCAAATCCACAGACAATGATATTATCTGAATGAAGATCCCCGTGGTATTCTCCCCTTTGGTGAATATTCTCTAGACCAAGAGTGAGTGTGTAGAGAAGGTGAATTGCTGTAAAATAGTTTAACTTTTTTCCAGGTTGCCGATTTAAAAACTGAGAAAGTAGCTCCCCCCGAACAAACTCTGAAACAATATAGGTAACTGGTTGACCTTTGAAAACAATTTTGCCTTGGGAATGGTAACGAATCACCATTGGCACTTCTTGAAGCTTGTCTAGTTTGAGTGAATATTGAATTGCAGCTTTATTTTTTAAATTCCGATGAGGAAAGAAAAATTTTGCTGCTCGTTCAAATCCTGTCGGGAGTTCTCGAACGAGATAAACTTCACTTTCATAACCATAGCCGATGCGCCGAACAATCTCTAAGTTCTGGCCAATGCGCTTGCCCGGTTTAAATTGAAAATCTTCAATGCGTTTCGACTGGGTCATTTCATTTTCCTTGAATACTATTTAGGTCAAAACTGTTGCTAGAAGAGAGATATACTCTTCATTGAAATTCGGAGCTCTATTTTCATAAAAAGGATCAATCCCTTGAAGTGGCTCTAGATTGTTTTCATGACAAAAACGATCGAAATCATTACATAAATTTAAAATCTGGTTGAGCTTTGGGAGTTCAGAGAGATTTTTTTTCTCTGGAAATCCTCGGCCTCTTCCCACTTCCTCATGGTTTGCTACCAAATTTACAATGGTCGGTGTGATAAATTTTTTCTTTGTCAGAAGATCCAAAGACTTGGTTACATGGGATTCATACTCCTTAGATTCGTCAGGTGTCATTTCCGCTCTCTTTTTAAGTGGATCAAACGAAAGTTGATTCTTGCCTATATCGTGTAACAATCCTGCAATTCCAAGTTCAGCAATTTCTCTGGGATTTTTAATTCCTAATTTACTTGCAACAGAAATTGACAAGCTGGAAACTGTCGCAGCGTGTTGATGAAGGTCTGACGATTGACCGGCTGAGCCCAAAATACTCTTAATAGCAGCACGATCTGATTGAATAAACTGCAATATCTTATTCATTTGATCTTCAGTGGTCTTAAATCCTTTTTCGGTTTCTAAATTGTGTTCAGCATTCTCAGCTGCGGTAACCAAAGTATCATTCGCTACAGCCCCTCGGTTTTCAATGGGCGCCTTGGGTTCAGTGAGACTTTTAAGACCAGCGTCAAGATATTCTAAATATTTGTCTTCAGATTCTTCTGGAATGAGTAGTTTACGTACTTTTTTTTCTTTTAGTTTTTCTATTCGATCCCCTTCTATTGGGTCGTTCTCTCGAATATAATGAACGGTGCGATCTCCCAATTTGATAAATACATCAAAATGAACTGGAGCTCCTGGGCGTAATGTGTTCACACGGATAGGAAGATATTTCATAGGCGAATAATATGATAGATCCTGAAATTTTAGAAGGTTTTAAAGAAGAAACTCGTGAGCTGACAGGAGAACTGATTGCACTCACCGATCAACTCGAAGAAGCACAAAATGAATTTCCTAAAAAGGCTCTTGAGGAGTTCGCTCAAAAAATTGACCGTATCATGGGCACTGTAAATACGATGAAGGAGATGGATCCCAATGCCAAAGCATTTCAAGTAATCGGCAAGCTTTCTGGTCTTTGCAAAGCTTTAGGCTATAAAGCGTCACAGCTCAACCATTTACCGCTGGTTCCCATTTTTGCAGCATTTTGGGCTGATACCGTCGAAGTGATTGAAGAGATTACGAACTCCATTGGCAATCCGAATCAAGTTGAAAAAATCACAACTGACTTTTCACCCACCCTTGAAAAAAGACTTGAATGGTTGGGGAAAAAAGTGGTCGAGCATTCGAACCAAGAAGGCAGCAATCCTCAGTCGCAAATTCAAGTAGATGCACTTTTAAAAAGTTTTGGCATCTGACGACAGTTGTTCAAATCTAAATGTTGCTAGCAAAGGAAGGTGATCGGATAGGGTGCCGGTCGGAAGGATCTCGTACGATTCACATTTCCAGTGGTTTGAATGAAATAAATAATCAATCAGTCGGTCCGGATGAGTGCTAGGAAATGACCCTTTTGCTTCGTCGAACTTGCAAGTGCCTCTGTCTTTTTGGTCATAGACGGGACAGTTTAAGTTCAATTCATCTTTCAAAATTCCTTGGGATTGATCATCCTGATAGCTTACTGAGTCAAAGGAAAATGGCCCCTTGTTTTTTTCGTAAGCGGGAGGGGCGTTTAAATCGCCACCGAATAAGACGGGTCGAGATTTGGCTAAACCATTTAAGATATGGCAGGCTATTTTTGCTTGTGCAGCTCGATTCTTTGATTCCATTGCTTCCAAGTGGGCGTTGACAAGCGTGATCGTGTGCTCTCCCCATTGAATCGACGCTTCTTGAAGGTAGCGATAAAGGTAAAAATAACGGTAAACGGGATCAAATTTTTTTGGCTTCGGTAAAAGAGTGACGTTTTGATTTAAAATAGGATGCTTAGATAAGATGGCTCCTCCGGAGCGAATTTTTCCCCAATGATTTTGGACCCTCCATCCAGGGTACGGAAGGTAGTTTATTTTCCAACTCAATGCTTCGGCGATGTATTGAAAACCAGCCAACGGTGCTAGTGCCTTCGCCATTTGAATATAATGTGATTTTCTAGAACTGAAATCCACTTCTTGAAGAAGTATGAAATCTACGTTTGACTCCCTAATGATCTGAGCCATTGCTCTTAGCTTTTCAATGAAAAAAGCTTTGGATTTTGGCGTGGTGTCTGTCCCTTCAGATCCAATCCCATAAGCCCATCCCAGGTTCCAGGTCATGATTCGGATGGGTGTAAGTTGAGATTTTTTTTTAGTTTGGGAAAAGGTTTGACTACTTTCTGAAGTGCAAGGAAGAGAATACACACAGTGATCACTCAGACTCGGACGCATCAAGAAGGATCCTTCAGCTTTAGTTGAAAAAGATCCCCTTTGTAAAAATCTGTTACAAAAAGTTCATTCTTATCGTTCATGCCAAAGGTTGAAATTTGAATTGGAAATTGACCCAAGAGCTGGGCTTTTTTTGTTTTAAGATCAAGAGTCCAAATTCTTCCAGAGACAAAATCTGCAAAAAAGTAGTTCCCTTTGAACTGTTTCATTTCCTCACCACGATAAATGAAACCCCCAGTGATTGAAAGCCCTTCTTTGTGTGAGTAGGTGTAAATCGGATTTTTTAATCTTAGATTTTCTTTTTTTATCTTTTTTGAACAGTCATTTTTTGGTTGAAAGCAAGCGTTAGCTTCTTTGATGTTCCAACCTAAATTATCACCGAGATTAGCAATGGTAACTTCTTCCCAGCGATCCTGACCTACGTCAGGAACAATGACTGAGCCGTCTTCAGTGAATTCAATTTTCCAGGGGTTTCG
>CAYLWK010000388.1:0-8995 GCA_964387255.1 uncultured Oligoflexia bacterium | reverse complement strand
TTGCCCATTCTGCATAGTGTCCTAAGGTTTCCTCCGGTTCCACCGTGACCCGGTAGAGTCCTTCGCCTACTTGCTGAACATCCAAGTTATACGACTCAGGCGAGATTTCTGGTTTCGCAACGGTTTCATCAAGCTCTTTATCTGCTGCTGCTGTTTCAGCTTCTGATTCAGAATCAATGGAACGATCAAACATCCCAAAGAATTTGGCAAAAAGCCCTTTCGATTTTGGCTCTTCATTTGAAAGCTCCGACGCTGACTCACCCTGCTGGTCTTCTGACTCATTACGACTCAATAAAACGATCGGTTGATCAGGAATTTCGGGTTTTTGCTCTTTTGCTTTTTTGCTTTTTGCAAGCTCAATTCGATCTTCTTTTCCAGGAATCTTAATTCGGTCTCCTGGTCGAATGGTTCCAGGATTTGAAATTTCGTTTAAAACAATTAAATCAGTGACCCGGACTTTATATATTTTTGAAATTAAGAATAAACTCTCCCCACGAGAGACGATGTGAGTGCCACCTGCTTGAAGATCTCTTTTTTTAATTTTTGCACTCGCTATCTTCTTCTCATAAGCTTTAATTTTTTCTTCATCAAAAACTGGAATCTTCAACTGATACCCTTTCGGAACATAGAGATTTGATCGAAATGCAATGGGTCTCAGAGATAAGTTATACTTTCGAATGGTACTTCGAGTAATTTCTGCCACTTTGGAGATTTGTCTCACTGTCATGGCTTGCGGGAGTTCAATTTCCGAGTATAAAAATGGTTCTGGTTTTTGAAATTCTTTGAAATATTCTTCCGGCTCTTGGGAAATCTCTACCGTCGCAACAAAGGTGGCGTAGAAGTTTTTGGAAGCAAACCCAAAACGCCTTCCGTTGTACTTCTCGACAATCACTGAAATGTCTCGACTGCCTGTTTTTTTCACAGCACGTGCAATGCTATTGGGTCCATGGTTATATGCCGTGAGAGCAAGCGGCCAAGCTTTTAGCTTAGTGTAATTGTCACGAAGCAATCGTGCTGCTGCTCGAGTGGATTTAATAGGATCTCGACGTTCATCAATGATGTAGTTCATCTTTAAACCATAAAGTCGACCGGTGTAACGCATGAACTGCCAGATCCCAGCTGCCCCGACTTTTGAGTAAGCACGGTAGTTAAAAGAACTCTCCACATGAGGAAGGTAAATCAACTCTTTGGGGAGCTCATACTCGTTAAAAATATTTTTAATTCGATCGAGGTACTGATACGAGGAAATCAAACCTCGGTAGTAGCGATCGCGAAGCCCCTGCTGGAAACGTACCTGGCGCGCCATCCGACGAACCTGCTTCCAATCAGGCTCTCCCATCTTTTGATAAAGAGCTTTTTCATTTTCATTGAGTTCTTGATCTTTTCGTTTCTTGCGTGCAATTCGACTGATCGCTCTTCTCAACTCTCTTTTTTTTCTACGAATTAATCGGATTTTGCGACGACGGCTATAACCAGGGAACTCGAGTTTATCGTAGATGATGTTCAAATTATCATCATCGTGTAAAAAGCCCTCTGTGGAAGAGATCTCCGTATAGACTTTTTTCCAAAAATCGACCTTCACCCGCATCGAGTCGCTCACTGGAAATTCATCTGAATTCAGTGCAAACCCGGGCGTTACTAAGATAGAAAAAATCACCGAACACAAGCAAAGGTGGCGCAAAAAAGATATCATCCCTGCCTATTTTGCTTGAATCCAGCCTGAGAGTAAAGCTGGGTCAAATAGAAAGATCCCAGTCAAAAAAATAACGCAAAACATCATTTCTGATTCAACTGTGTTCTGAGTACCTGAAATGGCGTTAAAGGTGAGATGAGAGCATTCCATTTTATGAACAACTGTAGTGGGGTTTTAATGAGCATTTCCTCAACAGTTTGTTCAGAAACTGTCACCTCGACTGAGGCTTTCCATGTTTTTTGCACGGACCTATTCAGATCAAGTTTAAACTGATTCATTTGCGATGAAAGGGGAAGATTGGGTTGAGTTTTCGTGTGTCTTTGCAGATAAGCTCCAAAAAGTGCTCCTGCTGCGTTGAAGTTGAGACTCATTCGGATGTTCTGATTGTAATAACTCATTTGATCTGTCGAAAAAGAAAGTCTGATGTCGTGTCCCGTCGTAGGGGAGGCAAACTGATAGCCAACAGCCGCTAGATACACTGCTATCTCAGCAACCTTAGGGTCGATCTCACTCGTTTGACTCAGCCATCGAACCAGGTAGGCGGGATACCAAAAATGATAAGGTCTTCCAAAATTACACTCTGTCTTCACAGATGGAGGCAGGCTGTAGTTGGTTGATCGCTTCGCAGCATAAGAATCCAGCACGGTAATCGCTGTGGAAACATACCTCATTGCAACAAAGAAAGGAGTGTTTTCTTTTAAGACAAGTCGATCTAACGCATTAAAAGAAGCACCGCGAGCTCCATAGAGGCCTAGGAGTTTCCAGGTAATCTCTAGTGCTTCACCGGCCCCAGCGCCTGCCATTTGAGCCGATTCAAGAATGTCTTGAAACAAACTTGACTCGATGGGCTTGCCTTGTCTTGCAAGATTGAGTCTTTCTTGAATACGACGAGCTAAATGAATGGATGTTTTTAGATAGATGGGATGAAGAGAAAGTTCACGAATCAGTTCAATGGGAGCAATATAGCCACCATGAATCTCTACAGGTTCTGAGTAGTCGATGATTTGAACTAAGCCGTCAAAACACTCGTTTAAACCCACTAATCGACAAACATTTTCTGCATGTTCTTTTGCAGCATCAAACTTCGATCGGAGCAGGTCGTCTTCAAATAGGTTTTGTTTTGCGTCTTCTAGCTGCCTGTCATCAAAACGTTCGGCCATCGATTCAGGATAGGCGACATCTTGAAAGTTGAAATTCTTAAAATAGGTTCGAACATCTGCGTTCTGGACTCCTGATTTTTCTTTGATGAAGCTCCTAAAAGTGTCGACGATCATGAGATCCATTGCGAATTCTTGAATTGGGATGCTCGGTGCATTGATAAGCTCCCAAGCATCACCCATCGCAAGCCCTGCACTTTCTTCAGGCTGGATGAGCGGCTCGGGACTGCTATCCATAGTTGCCTTTATTTTTTTCCAATGCAGCTCCATGGTCTTCATATCCATAAACTCTAAAAGTTTCTCTGAGTCGGCAGACTCTCTGTCTATGAAGTACGAATAAAAAAGTCCAAAGGAGGCATACACTCCAATTTTTTCGCATTCTTCTTTTGGGCTAAGCTCTTTTTCATGAATTTGAGAGCTCGTTCCAATCCTATCAAAAGACTTTAAAGAGGAGGCAACTCCCTGAGCGAAAGTGAAAGCTCTCAGACTTTGGTCACCTGATGCCATGACATAAGCGTCATTTAAAAAAGAAATGCAAAATAGCCCTAAAATAACTGTCTTCAAAAAAGTTTCTCTTCGCATGAATCAAGACCTCATCTCGATCAATCGGAATACCATGTAGCTTTGGTCAACAAAAGCTGAACTTTTGAATCTTGGGATGTTTTAAGAAAGAAAAGGGCACTTGAGTTCAGACAATCAACGAATGGAATTTACTTTTTTGGAACAACTTTGACTTGAACCCGTTCATTCATTTGAACGGCGTAATAAAGACCGTCATCTTTTTTTTCAACACGCACGATCTTTCCCGAAAATTCAGCTTGATTGTATCCATGAGATCCAATCATGCCCTCGATGAACTGACCTTCCGGGTAGTGAACAAATTCTTCACCTGAAAGATCCTTCATGAAGAGTCCAAATTCATTAAAATCTACGGTCATAAATTCAAACGTTCGATTATCTTTAAATGCAAACACCGGAATTCTTCCTTTAAAACGCTTTGCAATCCGGTTGGAATCCACCTCTTTTAGAAAGATTGGATAGGTTTCAGACTGCTTCGCCACCGAATAAACTCTCATGGAAGGAAGACCCACTGCTGAAAGCCTGCGATCAAACACACAGCCTGTATCTAAGTTGATACGATTTTTCAAAGTCTCAACTTTCTCTACCGGAGTGTGCCCATGGACGATCGTCGCTCCCCAATCATACTGACTGCTTAGAAAAGGCTCACGGACCCAAAGTAACGTATTGAGATCCTGATTAAAATCAATCTTATCAAGAGCTTTCTCAGGTACCCCCGCATGAACGAAAAAATAGTCTGATTCTTGATGAGCAACTTTTAAATCTTTGAAAAAATTTAAATGCTCCTCTGGAACTAAAAAATCTTCTGAGCCAGTTCGATAACTCTCTAATGTGGCACTCCCACCGTTATAAATAAACATTCCACCTTCTTCAGTGTTTGGGTCTTCTAAAAAAGAAAGAAACATTTGCTCATGATTCCCCACCAAGGGAATCACAGTGACTTTTTTCTCAAGCTCAATGATGGTTTCTATCACCGACCTAGAGTCGGGCCCACGATCAATATAGTCTCCTAAAAAAATCACTTTAGAATTTGATACAAGAGGAAGCTCATTTAAAAGGAGCCTTAGTTCTGTAGCACAGCCATGAATATCGCCAATGACGAAAAGATCATCATGAGGAGGAGCTTTCATAGTTAACAAGAGTCTGCGAAACAACTCGACAAATCAAGTTTTTTAAACGCGTTAGAGGTCAACTTTACCTAGACCTACTTTAAGCTGTGCAATCGCAGTCTTTAACTGGAAAAAAGCAACATCACGTTTTCTTTTGGTCTCCAACGAAGTATTTAATGCTTCAAAAACTTCAAGGTTTGTCACAAGTCCCAAACGATACTCTTTTTGTTGAGTTTGATAGTTTCGATCGCTCAACTCAACTGCTTTTTGAAATGAGTTCAAAAGCTTTAGAGTGACTTTTGCTTGATCATACAGAGCTTTTGTTTCACTCCATTCCTGACGCCGAGCTCGTACAAGTGCCAACTCGGCTTGCTTTCGCTGCGCAGCAGCTTGCCTTATTTTTGACTGCGCTGTGCCTCCAGAAAAAAGAGGAACTGAAACCGTCACAGCCACATCCCAATTGGAGTTATTAAAAAAGGGGCCTGTCCTTAGAAAATAGTAACGAGTTTCAAACTGCGCTGTTGGTAAATGACCACGCACAGCTAAATCAGCTTCATAATCACTTTTTCGAAGACGTTCCGATAGTACTTTTAAGTTCGTCTTATTACCAATGGATTTCTCCACTTCCTCCCAGCTAATTAGACGAGGTGGATTCCACTTTTCATCACTCTGAATCTCAAACTCCGATGCACCTATCAGGAGAGAAAATTTTTGTTCTGATTCGATCAACTCAATTTCGTTTTGCGAAAGCTCCACTTCAAGCAATGCTTTCTGAGACTGCGAGGAAAGCACCTCACTTTTTCGTGACCTTCCAATTCTAGCTCTTTTTTCTAACTCTTTGATGCGTTGATTTATTGTTTCAAGCTGATTTAGGATATGTTGTTTTTCTTTTTGTCGAGAGAGTAACTCATAATAGGCCTTGGCCACTTCGAAATAGAGATCTTCTTTGGTTTGTCGTAGCTCCAGTTGCCTCGCTTCAAGCTCCGCAGATTGTATTTTAGGCCCATAGATTTCTCCCAATCCTTGAAACAAGGGTTGTACTAATGAAAGCTCTAGGGTCTTTTGATCAACGATCGATTCACGTTTGAAAAAACTCCCTCCCGCTGAAAGTTCGGGTAAAATCACTGCTTTGGACTGCCAAAGGACTTCGCTCTGAGCGTTGATTACTTCTTCTTGGATCTGAATGGTTTCTGATCGCGCCGCTGCAAGTCGGTAGGCTTTATGTAAATCGATGACCCTTAACTCTGAACTTGGCTCTTGATTCCCCCAAACAAAGGAAGTCAAGCCAAAGAGGTTAATAAAAAGAGAAATAGACCAAAAGACCGTTCGCTGCATGCCCCATCTTTACCACGGTCAAGTAGTCGATTGATTTCTTTTTCCGCCAAGTTCGGCGTCTGGAAGTCATTTTTTGGTAGAAATCCATAGAGTTCCATCGTCTGACTCCTCATTTCGAGGGATTTCTCTGATGAGACGGGGTCTTTTTTAGGAAACCAAGCCCTTTCTCAAGCTCTTCGGTCTCCTTTTTAAAGTCACTGGATGTCACAGAAATGGGAGTCCCATAAATGATTTTAATTTTAGAGATGAAGGGGATGGGAACAATTTTTCGATCCCATCCTGGAAGATGCCAGCAGGGAGTTACCTCTAGTTCGAGTGGGACCAGTGGAACTTGGGATTGTTTGGCTAAATGAAAACAGCCCTTCTTGCAATGATATTTGGGCCCATAAGGACCATCTGGATTGATGAAACTTGAATAACCTTTTTTAAGATAGGTCAGCAAGCGATCTGCCGCAATTCTGCCATCATTACCGGTTGAACCAAGGATGAGTTTCTCGACCCCAAGAAACCGAATAACAATATGAATAGGCTTCATATAAGCATCTGGATGATTCAGCCAAACATGCTTTTTGAATCGATGAAAGATGAACACTGAAAAAAAAGCAATCACTCGATCATGCCAAAGACAAAAAATCACACTCGGTAGGTTCTTAATCCTCGATTCATTGATCACTTCTACTCTGCAGGTGAGGCGCACGAAGACAAACAGAAAGATCCAAAGAACTCCAAACCCATAGCCATAGAGCCAAAACCCAGGAAGTGCCCAAGGTGGCACTGTCTCAACTGACCATCGTCGCCCCATCAAGTGGGGATATCACTTTTATTTCTCAGTCGTTAGACTAAACTCACATTCCACCAGAAGCCTCATTATTTTACAAAAACTAAACCGTGAGCGTAGATTCAATTAGGTTCATTTAGAATCAAAGATCGAGTCTTCCCAGTAGTGACCCTCATCACCCAAAAACCCCTATTTTTCGATTGAATATTATTAGACTTTAATAGTATTGTATTGGCTGTCACGAGAGCGGAGCGTGGTTTTTTCGGTAACCAAGCTAAACTTAGAGAGGCTTCGTGATTTTAAGATTTAGGGAGAGGTATCATTTATATGAGCAAGTCTCAGGGAAGAGAGAGTCGCTACACGAGCGCTCGACTTGTGAATTTTAGTGCAAGTTCTGACGGTCACGCTGATTCCAGCTTAAATCATCCTAGTCAACTTCAGGACCTCTTATCTGAAGTCTGGGTAGAGCGCCAATCAAGCGATTATCCTGTCAGTGTTTTTGATGTTGGGTTTCTTCAGCTTCGAAAGCCCTATTTCCTTCAAAATTCGGGCGTGATTACCTTGAGCGCTCAAGGACCTCGATTCACTGATCTTGGATTGCGCAAAGAATTTTACACTGACTATGAATCCTTACATCGTGTGGTGGAGAAGTTTGAAAAAAATGGCTGCCACAGTGTCTCTTTTCTGATTGATGAGCTCTCCGAGGCCGTCGTGAAACTCCCTAAATACATGCGCTATCGAAATCGATCTATAGAGCTTGTTGCCCATTGCCCGATCACTGCCAGCGTCTTTACGTTGAAGCGGCTCCCTCGATGCTATGATCACCTAGTGCTTCATATTCATTCTGAAACTCTACCCGATGAAAATTGCTTTCTCATTGAAAAACTGATGGACCAAGGGGCACGCTTGAGCTTTTTTATTAAAAACCTAGATTCAAAACAACTTGAACGACTGATCACAAAGCTAAAGCTATATGATCAAAATTACACTGTGATCTACAGCCCCCCCGTCTCAGCGGGATTGAAGCTGCACTCAGGGTCTCTTATTCAAAAGCTCACAGCACTCGGATCTTTTTATCGACTGCCGCTGGTTTGGATTTAGGACACCGTCACTGCTGTTAAATGAAGACATGATTTTTAAGACTTCCTAAGATAAACCTAAGAACAGTCTAAGTCGGTAGAGGAGACACTGAATGAGTTTTACGGACCAAGATTGGCAAGCCATCAATGCGATTCGAACGCTTTCGATCGATGCAATCGAGAAGGCAAATTCAGGCCATCCGGGCCTCCCGCTAGGAGCGGCTCCAATGGCTTGGGTGCTCTGGAGTCGACACCTGACCATCCACCCGAAGCACTCCAAATGGCCGAATCGAGATCGATTCGTTTTATCTGCAGGTCATGGCAGCATGCTGCTTTACAGCCTTCTTCACCTTTCTGGGTTTCGGCTTTCTCTTGATGAGATTAAAAATTTTCGCCAATGGGGGAGTCTGACTCCGGGACATCCAGAATACGGACTCACCGAAGGTGTTGAATACACGACAGGTCCACTCGGGCAGGGCGCCGCAAATGCAGTGGGCATGGCTTTGGCAGAAAAGCATCTCAGTGCAACCTATAACCAAAAACAATCGATCGTAGATCACTTCACGTATGCCCTGATTTCTGATGGTGATGTGATGGAAGGAGTGGCTCAAGAAGCCGCATCGCTTGCCGGGCATCTTAAGCTTGGAAAATTAATTTGTCTGTATGATGCAAATAATATCACGCTCGATGGTTCCACCGACCTTTGCTTTGACTCTGAGGACGTCCTAAAACGATACGAAGCCTATGGTTGGCACACACAGTGGGTGGAAGATGGGGATCATGATCTTGAAGCCATTGACCAAGCGATCAGAAATGCAAAAAAAGAGTCTCATCGGCCTTCCTTGATTGGAGTTCGAACTACGATTGGATTTGGTTCACCGAAAAAAGCTGGATCCTCTGATGCTCATGGGTCGCCTCTTGGAAAAGAAGAAGCTCAAGAAGCTAAAAAGAATTTCAAAACAGACCATCTCCAGGCTTTTGAAATTCCCAAAGAAATTTATGAGATTTTCAATGTCATTCAAGTGCGTGGAGAAAAAGAGTATTCACAGTGGAATGATCGATTTGAAAAATTCAAAACTCAGGAGCCAAACCTCTTTATTCAGTGGAATCAAAGTCAAACCGGAGAACTTCCAGATCATTGGGATTTTGAACTAGAGAAAATTCGGTTTGATTCATCCCTTGCAAGCCGAAAAGCCTCAGGGCAAGTGCTTAATCAGTTATCTAAGACAATTCCTTGGCTTGTGGGAGGAGATGCGGATCTCTCG
>CAYLWK010000387.1:0-5626 GCA_964387255.1 uncultured Oligoflexia bacterium | reverse complement strand
TAAAGCCGTTTCGTGCCAATGATATCCTAAAGACCTTCGATCACATCATGCTCGATAAAACGGTTGAAAAAGCGACGAGCTAGGAATGCCTTTCATGCAAGAAATCAAATTAAACTACGAAACAAATCACTCCCCTTCTGATCTAAGACCGTATGATTTTTATGAAGGAATCAAGATTTATCCAAAAAAGGAATACCTAGGAGACCTAAATTCATTTGTCCAGCAAAGTCTTCTTCAGAGTTTGAATTGTGTCAGTTTGACGATTGAAGATGATTTTAAGAAAAGTAAATGGCTTGTTCTTTTGACATTCGAAGATTTCACAAAAGTAGAGCTTTTTAAAGAGCTTTTGAATATCACTGCAGCCAAGCTCATTTCAAATCTGAACGTAAAAGGATGTCGCTTGAATCCTTCTCCACCAAATACCCTTTCTTTAAGTCAAGCAAAACTTTTTTTAACACCTTCCCATAAAATTATTCCATTGGAAGTCCAATTTGAAACCGAAACGTGCTTGGTTCAAGTCCATTGGATTGAAATTCACTCTCAACCAATCAAGGGGAATGCATGATTCGCCTCATTTTATCTTTTGTTAAAACTATTTTATTTTCAGCATTGATTTTAGTCTTAGGTCACGTCATTCAATGGAACGGAACAAGTCTTTCAGAACGCATCGGCAATCAAATTGATAATGCTCAATCTGGGCTCATCTTAAAGGACCTCAAAAAATGGTCGAATCAAGTCATGAATAAAATCAATAATTCACAAAAAAATATTCAAGCTAAAGCAAAAAAACAAGTCGATGAAATCAAGACTTCTCAAAGTGATCATGACACGATTTCTGAATCGGAGAGAAAAAAACTAAGATCTCTGATTGAAAACATTAATCAAGACTAAATAAAAAGCCTTCAAACTATGTCTCCAAGGTGGTCCTGACTGATTTATCTACTAGTCCGCCTGTAATCGATGCACCTTAACTTCACCATTCCCCAATCCAACGGCCAACACACTGTGATGCTCATCAATGTCTCTTAATGCTATCGTGTGAATGGGATCATCAAAACGCTTTACGAGCGTCTCTTCTTGTGTTGAATCAAAGATCTTCACCTCAGATCTTCCAGGTACAAATCTAACTAAATAATTAGGACTCATATGATATCTAGGCCGAAACCGAACGTCAGTCGACCCTCGATCACCGAAGATCACATCAAGATTTTTTTCTAAGAGAACGTCGAATCCTCGTCTTTGAGGGTCTTTTTTCAGACGATAGAATTTTTGAGTCGACAGCAAGGTAAGCACCCCATTATGGCTACCATAAGCAATAGACCTCCAACGACTGTTTGCTGACTTAAGCGTGATCAACTCTCTCATCGTCACTGGTTCGGTGATATCACTCTTAGGGCTTCTTAAATGGATTTCAAAAATCCGACTCGAATGAGGCTCTCGATGGAGGTCCCCTTCAATCGCATACACGACTCCCGCAGGGCCCTGAACAAATTTGACTAGATTTTTATCTGTCCTAAAGATCTGTTCCATTTTCCAATCAAGCCTACTTTTTGAGTTGGTCGCTTTACCCGATAAATTCCAGCGATAGAGAATTGTGAAATCAGGCCGCACAAAAGCAAAAAGCTGACTTCCTGGAATCAAAACAGCTGAAGGTAGCCGAAACTCAACATGGTTCGTAACACCATCACGATGATTAAAAACAAACTCTGGAGAATTCTCTGGAAACACCAAGTTCTCTACCTTCTGCCAAATCCACGCCAACTCTTTAGCCATCCCATAATCGAGCACCCTGGGTGCTTGAAATAAGCGTTTCTCATTCGAAGGACCAAAAGTAAAAATTGGAGCGCTCCAAACCCGTTCAACTTCCTGATGGAAAGGAATTTTAAAAATCTCACCCGTATCTGTGATGACTGAAATTTCATTCCCAGAAGGGTGGATTGCTATTTCCAAAATCTGGGGGACTCTGACCTCGCCTTCCGGGTCTTCTTTAGCAAGAATCTGTACTCTTTCTAAACTAACGATTCGGGTCAGCAGATCGGATTTAAAAATTTGGCGACATTCGGATGCACTTGCGTAAAATGGTAGGAGCCAGCCAAAAGAAAATCCAAATAAACTCAATAAATTGATCGTTACTAACTTTTTCTTCCAAATCCCCATCAAGCGACCCTCAAAGACTAAATAAATGATCCAAGCCTAAAGCTGCAGTACCAAAGTCTAAAAATCTTTGGAAGATGAAATAGTCTTAAATATTTAATTTAAGACCTCTTCAGAGCCCTAGTGACAGGATATTGGGTTTGGAAATAAAGTTGCTAAGCGCAAAAAGAATAAAAATGAATGCATCAAGATTGAGAAGGATGATTCACTCACTGAAATCATTCCTGCTGGACTACCATGACACAAGAGCCCATAGTGAACAAAAGTCAGTCTTCCTTGACGTAGACTTCTTAAACTTGAATTAAAGGCCTCGAATCACACGACCGGATACGCTTGAAGCCGGCTGAGTACGTCGAGAAGAAGCATCTTGAACAGATCCCTTTTCTTGTCCTACACAAGTCACTCCATGCATTGGAATCGTTGCCACAGTTCGTTTTTCACCTGTTTTTTGCTGTGAAGAATGGCTTCCAGCGAAGGATAATGTCGGGACTACCGAAGCCGCCAATACTAACGCTAAAATTACTCTTTGTTTCATCTTCAACTCCTCATTCACTCCGCGTTTGAACACGTCTCTCACTTGACCCTCTTAGCTCAAAAACCACTGTCTATGAGTAAGAGTCAGAGTTTTATTTACTCTGGTTATGTCAAAGTATTGCAACCTCGATGCCACCGAGCAAAAGAGGACACATCTATAACTCACTGTTTTAATTGATGAAATTTAATGAGGCTGACTGGATTCCTGCCGGATCTGATGTGTCCGTGCAGACCTAACACTCAACTGTCTAGTTAATTGACAGATCCAGGAACCCTCTGAGTCTTTTTGCAGAAATCAAAAATAGAGGTAAAAATAAAAAAAAATTAAATGAGACTGATCTAAAGTGGGCTAGCTTCTGTGCAAAGGAGCATTCAAAAAGGCTAGGCCGCCCTCCCTCTTGAAGCTGATAAAACTCAACCAGAGGAGGTTTGAGAGCCTTTAGTTTCGATCGTTTGAGTCGCGAGAACCTCGAGATTCAGCCCCATAAGCTCGATCTGCGTTCCCACTGGGTTCAGGTTGATTATTTCGATAAATTGGATCTTGAACCACATCTCCATAGGCTGAAATCCCATAGTCAGAAGTGGAATTACACGAAGGATTCGTATTTTCCCCTGCAAGCGCGGATCCCATCATCATCACACCCATAAAAAATAAAAACATGAGCCATTTGTTTTTCATGACTTAAACTCCTTTTAAAAAGATAAGGTGACTCCCGCTGGTCGAATAATATCAAGTAGGTTCTGGAATGCTGAAGTCACTTTAAGGGCAATCTTTCTACCCGCTGAACTTTCAACACTAGCGACTTCACCCGAGTTTTTGTATTTCACTCGAATCGCTCCCAACTTTGGATCCTTGATTTCCACGGGTTTTGAATTCTCATTGTATTTAAAATAAATTGCCCGCTTATTCTGATCGACCATACTGCTGATTCGGCCATTTCGATCGTAGAATAGCTTCACACCTTGCTTTTCAGAATTCTTTGCAAAAACCAAGTTTCCAGATTTATCGTACTTAAACTCTGACCAATTTCTTTCCTTCTTTCCCCTTTTGGATTGTCGCATTACTTTGGCTACTTTTCCGACACTAGGATCATACCGAAGTCTCACTAACTCAGATGGAGTGTTCTTCTGAATAACATGTCCGCGATTATCATATTTAAAGGTACTTAAGTCACTTCCTCGCTTGATTCTTACAGGTAATCCAAACTCAGGATGATAGGTCGTATCTGTTGTCAAGCCGTCCACATTTGCGATCATTCGATAGGTCCACTCTTCGCCAGTCTTTTTAGTTTTCAGCATGTACTCGTAACTACTCTTAGAAAATACTTTCCCCTGTGGATTCTTCGCTTGAAGACTAACGACAAAATGACTTCGATCTTTCTTTTTCAATTGATAACTATAATCAGTCACTGAACCATCTCGATCCTTAACTGATTTTACGTTCTCATTTTTTGATTGTGGATAGTAATCAACTTCCAAAGTCGTCTTATCTGAATACGCAATTTGCTTCATGTTATGACGTTTGTCGTAGCTATATCGATAAGTATTGCCATCTACATCCCTACTTAGAACAAGCTGATCACTTTTATTATATTGATAAGAAGCTTTTTTCTTACTTTCTCCAATAATTTCAGAAACAAGACCTTGGCGATTAAACTTGAAAACAATTTTTCGATTAAAATTATCTACCGCTGAAGCTAAATTTCCGTTTTTGTAATAATTAAATTTTAGGAAATTATTATTTTTATCTGTAACTTGAATCAGCTTTCCATCATCACTATAAGCTTCTGATTTCCCGTTTTCATAGATTCTTCTAAATCCCTTTTTTGCTTTTACAATTGATTGAAAACTGAAACGATTCGAATAAAAACGAGTGCCTGTTTTGATGTCTACTGGCTTAATTTTTCCCTGAGCAAGATACTTCTGCCATTCGGTATTTCTAAAAACGGAGTCTTTCATGAGTTTTTGTTGATAGTTTTTTAACTGTGAGCCACTTCCAATCGCTCCAGCCTTCTGAGCAACCTTAACAAGTCGATTTACTCCTTGTTGTAAAGCCTTTTCACTAAAGTTCTTTGGATAAAATCGATTCTGAGCTCCACCACCATACTCATTCAGAATGACACTACCATCTACACCAACAGTGAGGTAGACCTCATACTCTGTACCCCAGCCCCAACCAAAAATTCCTTTGTATGGAGTTTTTGAATTATACACTCGCTCAACCTTAGGCTCAAAACCCCCGGGATAGATCAAGTCAGTGTATCCAATAAAGAAATTCCCATTTCTCAAACTGACATTTGCCGAAGCAATTGAAATTGAAAACACACTGAGTACAAGTGTCAATATTTTGGCTTTAACTTTCATTCTATCCCCCCACGAAATCACCCTTAGTACTATTTTCCACTATACTTGGATTTTTACAATCCTCATAATCACAAAAAACCCTAGAACCTCTAAGGCTAATATTATGAACAAAATGATCCATCCAAATGTCGTGCTTACTAAGGGCATCATAAATTCAGGATCACTTTGAAAAAATACTATAAACAGCCCAGGAGGCACCATCATCACAACGACTCCCTGGTAAAAACCCTGGGCTGTTAAGGCCTCAATCTTGTTCTCAACCTTAATTCTTTCTCGGATGGTACTCACAATCGTATCGAATGTTTCTGCTAAATTTCCGCCAGTTTCTTTCAAAATATTGACGGAGGTCACAAACATCTCGACATCGTCAGATTCAATGCGCTTTGAAAGATTGATAAAAGCTTCTTCTAAAGTCACACCTAGTTTGTTCTGATTTAGAACCAGTTGAAATTCCTGCTTGATCGGATTGGGCATTTCCCGCACTACCAGTTCCATAGACTGGGCAATAGAAAGTCCAGACTTTAAACCATTCGACATTAACCCAAGACCGTCAATCATTTGTAATACGAACTTA
>CAYLWK010000386.1:0-8202 GCA_964387255.1 uncultured Oligoflexia bacterium | reverse complement strand
AGAAATTCCTGAGCAATCCTCGTTTCAATACGAAAATGAGTCTTGGTATTATGGGATTTTTCTAGATGATCGATCTCGATACGCTTTTAACCTAAGTGAGATCTTTACCTTTCCTGATGGGACTCAATTTATGATTTTTGAAAACCGGGCAGCTGCGTTTATCACGACGGATTCAAAGCTTTATTTACAAGAATTTAACTCGAATCTTTGGAATGCTCCCTATGAATTTAATCACATTGGTCTTGAAATCAATGCAGGGGGAAGAATAATCGATTTATTTTTAAATGGAATGAAAGTCGCACATTTCAATGGTGGCTCAAGAGCGATTGTTCGAATGCAACCTGGAGTCACGACAGTCGGGAGAGGGATTTCTCAAATCCAGCAAGGATTTCGAGGTTGGGTAGATGACTGGGTGATCATAAGAGGTCAAGCCACTCTTGAGCAAAAGTGCAATCGTGCTCGAGGATTTCTCATCGGGATTGAAAATCGTCAATCTCAGTATTTTCAAAAAGCTTCCCACTATCCTGTGAGTACCCATCAAGAAATCAGTCAAGATCTCTTATTGAAAGGGTATCCAAGTGCATTGAAGTACCTTTGTTATACAAATTATCAAGAAAGAGATGCACGACCTACCGGGTTTAGAGCGTCCAATCAAGAAACTCGCATTGGACAAAAAATCAATTTTCCTGAGGGACCGATTCAATACAATCAACCTCGACCAAACTCACTTTCTAATCAATTTTGTTTGTCTTGTCATAGCTCGGCTGATCGAGATGGCCTTAGTCTCAATGCATTGAGAGCAGGCACAGTTCCCTCTCAAGAAGATTCACGGCGTGCTCCTCAAGAATGGCCATTGATGATGCGAGGCAATCTTCCAGAAGACTATTTTGGAGAAGGAATGCCAGCAAGTCACCGTCTTTTGGATCCAGCTGGAGAACCTGTGGCTGATGAGTATTTAAATTCACAGTGAGGAGCATTCGATGACTCAATTTATTCGAACTGGAAAGTACTTATTTTTTGTAGGCTTTTTTAGTTTTGCTTTTGCTCAAGAGGAAAGTCATCAAAATCACCTAGCCTCGATGGGATTTCAGCTTCACCCTGAAAAATCACAGCTCGTGACGTTTAAGGTAGACCAACTAGCGAGCACACTCCGAGGGAGTCTTTCGAAAGAGGAGATCGAAAGTCTTAGGAATGACCAAGCTGTTTGGGGGGCTTTGAAAAAGCCTGATTCAAAAGTAGCACCATCCCCAAGGGATGTTGTTCTTTACCCAGCTTCAGGAGTGGATTTTGGGCTTCCAGTAAATGTATTGGAGCAAGCAGGTTTATTTGTTGGGGTGGATATTGAAAATACATTTTCTAATGAACAAGTGATTAACTGGCAGAAAAACCCTGAATCCTTAGACTTAGAAAGTCTTTTTCAAGATAGAAAGTATGTTAAAACGATTCCGTATATGGTGACTGGAGATGCTGGTAATGGGGCGGAATTTGGGAAATCTTTTTTTAAAAATTTAGTTACCGTTCTTCCTAGTGATGCTGTGATAGAAACAATTAGTTTTATTTTAGACTACCAGCCAGTGGGAAACTCAGAATCGAGACGAAGTGTAGGGCCCCATCTGGCAGTCACATGGAAATCAAATGGCCAGCGGCAAACGGCACTTCTTATTTCCGCTCCAATGCTCTCGCCAGAGCAGGGCAAAGATGTCTGGTGGTATAAAGAAATTGAAAAAATACAGCCAGCTTATGGAGTGATGAAACGGCCCCAAGGTTTTAGTTTTGATGAAGTTTTTGGTCAAATGTGTGAGTGGTCTCGAGAAAAAGGTGGCATCATTCTCAGTGAAGGAAACACCGAAGATAGTACTCAAACAGGGTCAGTTTTGGAGTGTTTGCAGAAATCTCGCTATCAGCGTAAGGAAGTCACTGCAAAAGACCTTGGAAGAGATGGGAAACCAGGTCGAGAGGGTGCGGTTTTTGGGTTTGATGATACAGCTGTTTTAGTCGAAGTCTTTGGTCCCAAAAAAATGATTCCGGGAAATTCCAAGAGCAGAAAAAAGAGAAGTCAAAGCAGAGAAGCTAGATAGTCTTTGAGTCAAATAAGTGCCAGGAGAAGATAAGCTACGAAAAGAAATTAGAAAAATTTCGAAAGAGGAAAAGGCTTCATAAACGGGATCATCCCCCTTAATGGTGGACCCGACAGGGTTTTGCCACGCATTTTTAACTCAGCGAAATAAAAACAGAAATCGAAATAGAACAAACACTTGCCAGGAAACTTTCTCCACCGAGATCCACTGATATCTACGAAAATCCACGAAACCTGGTCGCATTGGTCGCAAAATAGAACTTGACAATGATATCCATATGGATATCATAAGGTATATGAAGATTTACTTCTATGAAACGGCATCTGGAAATTCACCAATTAAGAAGTACATCGATGGCTTGCCAGCGTCTGATCAAGCTCGTTTTTTGGAGGTGATTCAAGAAATTGAAGAAACTGGTTTAGATGCGGCTCGTGTTATTTTTAAGCCAATTGAAGGAAAGCTTTGGGAGATTAAATTTAAATCGGAAACAGCCGGTTACCGAGTTTTGTATCTATTGCTTGAAAAAGACCTGATGGCTTGGCTTCATGCTTTTAGTAAGAAAACTAGGAAGACTCCGAAAAAGGAGCTTAGAGTCGCGATGAAACGAATGAAAGAGGTACTCAGATGAAATATAAGAATTTAACCCCCGCAAAATCTTATGTGAATAAGAAGCTTAAAGACAAAACAATCAAAGTTCTATTAGACGAAGAAAAGACAAAAACTGAGCTTGCTCGAATCGTGAGAACAGCGAGAGAACGGGCTGGTTTTAGTCAAAGAGAGCTCGCAAAAAAGGCACAAACAACTCAGGCAGTTGTGGCTAGACTTGAGCTTGGCACAGATACACGCATGCCCTCTCTAATGTTAATCTACAGGCTTCTAAAAGCCTCAAACGCTCATCTTGAGCTTAAGTGTATTTTTGATAAAGCAGCATAAAAGCTAAATGACCAAAAACATCTTTGCTGAAATCCACTGATATCTACGAAACCTGGTCGCTGTGGTCGCAAAAACCGCTTGACAAAATGTGCTAAAAATAGCACACTACTAACCAGTGAAAGAAATCATCTGGGATTTGGCAGCGAAAAAGACAGTTCGGTCTTTCTCTAGAGAAGTAAAAAAAGAGCTGGGTGCCCTTTTGCTCGTCCTTCAAAAAGGAGAACTTTTAGGGATGCCGCAATCTAAGCCTATGAGGATGGTCCATAAGTCAGCATTTGAGCTTAGAGTAAAGGACCATAGTGGAATTTATCGTGTGTTTTATGTGCTCTTTCAGAAGGATAAAGTTTTAATACCTCACGCCTTTTCTAAGAAGACTCAAAAAACTCCTAAGAAGGAGATTGAAACGGCAAAAAAGCGTTTAAGGAGATTAGTTGATGAAAATCAGTAAAGAAGCAAAAAAAATGGCAGAAGACTTAGGTTTAACTGAGGCGGACGCCGTAATCATGGATTTAAAATCAAAACTTTATAGTCAGGCTTCAAAAGCGATTAAAAACTCTAAAATCTCTCATGAGCGAATTGCCGAAAAATTAGGGACCTCTCGGGCACGAGTGACTCGCATTAGTAATATGGGTGAAAGCAGTGTTTCCATTGAGCTTTTGGTTAGAATCATTGTAACGCTCAATAAAAAGAACCCGATTCAACTGAAAGCTGCTTGATCGAGCACTGTGCTCTATGGCAGTCTCGGAAAACTCGCTTGAAATACTCTATAGCCTTTGAATTTTCCTTCTACAAAAAAGAAAAGGTGGAGGCTTTGACTTTTCACAACCACCACCTTTGATACCTATACTTTTCGTATGAGTTTAAATTATGGGTTACCGAAATTAATCAGCAAATTCGTTATCAACAGCAACGCTTTTAAAGCTTTTTAAAGCTTCACGATAAGCGCGTCGTACAGCGGCTTCATCGTGCTCTTTGCTAGTAAGCTCATTCAATGCCTTCCGAAGGTCTCCCTTTAGATTATCTCCAGCTGTAGCGTAATCTAAAGTAAGTCTTATTTTGGTTACGAACTTGAAAGAATTTCGAGCAAATTCGACTGAGGTATTTTCAGTGTGAACTTGATCGCGAAATTGAGCATTATGAGAAGCTAAATCTCCAATGCTGGGTGATTTAATGATAATCATCTTGGGTTCATCTTTTTCACTTGGTTCAGAAGTGATTCGAATATTCTTATAGGCTTTTTCCTGGGTGATCCAATCACTTTTGGTGATATTCCATCGATTTTGCCTTTTTCTTGGTGCTTCAAGAATTTCTTCCGTAACTACGTTGTCGGCATGCGCTTGACCCTCTTGTAAAAGTTCTTTTAGAGAAGCCAGGCTGTCGACGCGAGCAAGTCTTTCAAGTAATTCTTTTGTTTTGGTTGCAATGCTTTCATTTTTGTTGTGGTAGTGATTCCCTTTGAGGGCAACATTAGCTGCGTGTCGTGCCAGTGCTAGAACATCTGTTTTAACAGTAATGTCTGAATCAACAACGATCACATCGGGTCTTTGCTTCCCGTTAGCATCCTTTGCATCAGTTTCAATCAAATTATAGGATGTAATTCCCTTAAGATTGCCTACATCATTCTCTTTTTGCCAAGGAGTATTAATAAATTCAGCCTCAAGACTATATCGAAGGCGATTCTTTTCAAGGTCAGAATATTCTGTGTCAAAGCTTGGGTTTGCGTTTTTAATGTGCTCATCCTGAGAACTCATTTCGTTGGCAATGGCTTTCAAAACAGGATTGGCTTTAACAAAATCTACAGGTTTTGGATTTTTAGCTTCCTGAGAAAAAGCAGGAGCTGAAAATACCGCTAATCCCACGCCAATTAAGGCAAGGGACTGTTTGTTTATTTTAAAGGCGAATGTGAACATAGTTTAAACTTTCTAAGATTTTTTGGGTGGATTATTAATGTCAACCTGGGCCTGAATTTACAATTAATGACTCATTAAGTCAAGAATTGAATGATTTACAATCGACTCGATTGACATCGCATAAGCTGATCATTGCTTCTATTTTTTGCTTTATTTCCCTTTATTAAAGCCTGAAGTCTACAGGAATTTGAGTTTGTATTGCTATCATTTCTAAAAGAGTGATGGTCAGATTTATAAATGAATTCAATTGACCAACGGATTTAATCAAAATTCAAAGTGTTATGGGAGTAAAATTTCTACTCATTTAGATCCTGATCCACAGTGATCCCATTTAATATCGCGCTGAAGAGGATTTTTCGGTTATTCTCCGGGAGCATAATTTGAGCTGAGATTCTATTTACATTATGAGACATGGTGGAACTCGTCATGTCTATAAGTAGACCAAGGACTTGGAAGTGGCTAAGCAATTGCTTGGAAACAAGGATTTGCGAACGACACTCATTTATGTACAAAGGGATGTCAGTGCTTTAACCGATGTAGCGCAGTTGCATTGGAAAAGAACAAATGATCGCTCAAGCGTGGATAATGAGAATGTGGTTCAGGGGCCATGGGGCTTTTCAAAAAAGTCGAAACCTGGTCGCAAAGTAGGGTTGGGTTAAAAAATGTTGAATGATTTTAAAAGCTTAAATTTTTATGGCGGACCCGACAGGTTTTGATCGTGACTTTTTAACTCATTGAAACAAAAGCAAAAAACGAAACATAACAAACACATGTCAAGAACGCTTCTCCACCGAGATCCACTGACTTCTACCGAAATACACGAAAGCTGGTCGCATTGGTCGCAAGTTTTAGAATGTTCAACTAGTTCCTAAGAAACCTATAGATATTGAGGAGAAGATTAGGGATTTGAAGCGAATCAAGTGTTCTCTCTCTGAGTTGGTTTCCAGGTGTAATGACGGACTACCCACTTCAGAATGTCCGATATTAAACATTCTGGAAAAGAAATCATGATTCAAATCGAAAACAAATCTGGTCTGCATACATGGAATTGATTTCAGGGGACTTGCATCAAATTGCTCAGTTAGCCAGACTATTGTGGTACTGGATTCGATTACAGCGCAAAGTGGTATTTATATTAGCAGTCAGTTTTCACCTAAAGAGTCTTAGATCTTAGTCTCAAAGAATTAGCAATCACAGACACCGAACTAAAACTCATGGCTGCTGCAGCTAACATCGGGCTTAGCAGCACCCCAAACAAGGGATATAAAGCACCTGCTGCGATAGGGACTCCTGCTGAATTGTAAAAAAATGCGAAAAACAAGTTTTGTTTGATATTAGCCATGGTCGCCCGGCTGAGTTTTCTGGCTTTCAAGATTGCTCGGAGATCCCCCTTAATAAGGGTAACTCCCGCACTTTCCATGGCGACATCTGTTCCGGTTCCCATGGCAATTCCGACATGTGCTTTGGCTAATGCCGGTGCATCATTAATGCCGTCTCCAGCCATAGCAACGATTTCATTGTCACCCTGAAGATTCGTGATAGCCTCAACCTTTTGATCAGGAAGAACTTCAGCTATCACTCGATCAATTCCCAATTTTTTAGCGACTGCTTCAGCGGTTTTTCTGGAGTCTCCAGTGAGCATGACAACCGTTAGCCCTTCACGATGTAATTCGTGTATCGCCTCTTGTGTGCTTTCTTTTATGGGGTCTGCTACGCCGATCAATCCCAAAAAAGAACTATTTTCGGATAGAAACATCACCGTCTGGCCTTCACTTCGAAGAGAATCTGCTTTTTCTAAAATGGTTTTGCTGACATCGACTTCAAAATCATTCATGAGCGAATGATTCCCAAAAGCGATCTTATTACCACCAATCGTTCCAACAATGCCCTTGCCTGTCACTGAATCAAAATTTGAAGTGTCTTCGAGCTTCAATTCTCTTTCAGATGCCCCTTCCATAATTGCGTGAGCAAGAGGATGCTCACTTCCTTTTTCAAGGCTCGCCGCGAGAGATAACAGTTGCTCCTCGGAATAATTTTCAAATGGTACCAAGCTCACAAGCTTTGGCTTTCCTTCAGTGAGAGTTCCGGTTTTATCAACTACTAGTGTGGTTACTTTTCTCATCACCTCAATTGCCTCGGCATTCTTAAATAAGACACCTAAGCCAGCTCCTTTTCCTGTGGCCACCATAATTGACATAGGAGTCGCAAGTCCGAGAGCACACGGACACGCTATAATCAAGACTGATACAGCCGCGATTAACGCATGAGCAAGTTTTGGATCTGGTCCCAGCCAGGCCCAAAGTGCAAAAGTCACAATTGAAATGGCAATCACACTTGGTACGAAGTATGCTGCCACCACATCTGCAAGCTTTTGAATCGGAGCGCGACTCCTTTGTGCCTCAGCCACCATACTGACAATTCTGGCTAAAAGAGTTTCTGAACCGACTTTTTTGGCCTCCATTAAAAAACTTCCGGTGTTATTCAAAGTCGCACCCACTACCGAATCACGAGGGTGTTTTTCTACAGGGATAGGTTCACCCGTTACCATGGATTCATCGACCGAACTTTCCCCCTCCAATACGGTACCATCCACTGGTACTTTCTCTCCCGGTCTAACGCGAAGGTGATCACCGACAGAAATCTCATCTATTGAAATTTCTTCCTCGCTTCCATCTGAGTTAACTCGTAAGGCGCTTTTTGCAGCAAGTCCTAGGAGTTTCTTTATAGCGGAATTGGTTTGACTTCTCGCTTTGAGTTCCAAAACTTGTCCTAAGAGAATAAGAGTTACGATCACACCTGCAGCTTCAAAATAGACCGCCACATGACCCGCAGGATTTCTAAAGGAGTCAGGAAAAATACTTGGCAGAACTGTTGCGACAAGACTATAGATAAAAGCAGTACTGACTCCCATTCCAATCAGAGTAAACATATTGAGATGTCTATTTTGAAAAGATTGAATTGCACGAACATAGAAGGGCCAGGCAGACCAAATGCAAACAGGAAGGGCTAGTATTAACTCGAATATTGAACGTATTTTTGGAGACAACAAAGATGAAAATGGCTGACCTGGAAGCATATCTCCCATAGCAATAACAAAGAGCGGGATTGTAAAAAGCGCTGCAGTCCAAAATCGTCTAGTCATGTCTTCGAGTTCTGAATTCTTCTCAACTTCTTGTGAGGCTCCAATCAAGGGTTCCAAGGCCATTCCGCACTTAGGGCAAATGCCCGGACCTTTTTGCTTTACCTCGGGGTGCATCGGGCAGGTAAAGATAGAGTAAGGA